>NZ_JASGSR010000014.1:0-102477 GCF_040446015.1 Bradyrhizobium sp. INPA03-11B | reverse complement strand
GCGAAAGGCCGCCGCCAGAACCGTCGACGCCGTCTGCGCCGCCATCGGTGAAGTCCTGACAGCATTCACCCCAGAGGAATGCGCGAACTACCTCGAAAATTCAGGCTATCGAACCTAATGCCATCACGCTTTAGTGCGCAATTGCGCACGGGAGCAGGGACCCACAACCACCGATGGTCATTGTTGAGCGATGCTGGGACGATGAGTCCGATTCACCTCATCCGCCGCGGAGTATGGGTCCCTGCTTTCGCAGGGACGACGCGTGGAGAAAATCTTGTCCCCAACTACACCTGTCATCGCCCGGATGCTGCGGGTGATGACACCGCGCGGCTTGACGTCTTGAATCGAGAGCCATCCTCACCGTCGTCCCGGCTTCCGCCAGGACAACATCAACAATTTGTTTCTCCCGCTACCCGATCCGCACCACCATCTTGCCGAGCGCGGCGCGGGTCTGCATGGTCGTGAATGCTGCACGGAAATCGTCAAACGCGAACACCTTGCCGACAACCGGCGTCAGGCGGCCCTCGTTCAGCCACGTCGACAATTGCGTCATCACGCGCGCCTGCGCCGCGGGTTCGCGGCGCGCGATCTGGGCGGCATCGACGCCGATCAGGAGGCCGCCCTTCAGCAGCGGCAGATTGAACGGCAAGGCAGGAATGCTGCCGGCGGCAAAGCCGACCACGACATGACGGCCGTTCCAGGCAATCGAGCGGAACGCCTGCAGCGAGACCTCGCCGCCGACCGGATCGAAGATCACATCGGGACCCTGGCCGCCGGTCGCATCCTTCAGCGCGTCGCGCCAATCGGCCTTCGTGTAGTCGACGACGGCATCGGCGCCGAAGCTTGCAGCGAAACTGCGCTTCTCCTCGCTCGAGGCCGCGGCAATGACGCGCGCGCCGAGCAGCTTTCCGACCTGGATCGCGGCGACGCCGGTGCCGCCGGCGGCACCGAGCACAAGCAACTGTTCGCCGGCCTTGAGCGCGCCGCGTTCGCCGAGCGCATACAGCGCAGTGAGGTAGTTGGTGCGGAAGGCCGCGGCGGCTTCCATCGACAATCCGTCGGGCATGATCTCGACGGCCTCAGGCGGCACCGCGATGTGCTCGGCGAGCGCGCCCGAGCGCGCCGCGCCCATCACCCGCATGCCCGGGGTGATGCCGGTGACATCGCTCGCGATCGCATCCACCACGCCGGCGAATTCCGCACCGGGCGTAAAGGGCAGGGCATCCTTGGTCTGGTAGCGGCCCTCGACTTTCAGCCCATCGACGAAGCCGATGCTCGCGGCGTGGACCCGGACGCGGATCTGTCCCGGTCCCGGTTCGGGGGTGGCGATCTCCTTCAGCCCGATCTGATCGATGGGTGCATATTGCTCGACGACGACCGCCTTCATTCTGTCCTGCTCACTGGTTCGTTTCCTCTGCACCAAGCTATCTCATGTCCGTTGTTCTACGGGGAGGGCTTTTGCGCATCGCGCGGCGGCGGTCCGAGCAGAAAGCCAACATCTTCAACGACATCGCGAAATTGCCGGCGTTTACCCGTTGTTATCCCTACCAAATTCGGTAACGCGTCCTTAAGCGCATTAACGTTAGGGTTTTTCCACGCGGCCCGCCTTGGGCTGTGCGCCGTCCAGGACAGGCGGGTTGCGTTCGCGTTGGAGTTTTTCATGGATATCATGACAGGCGCCGGGCTGCTGGCCGGCATCATCGTCATCGCGGTGATGATGTTCATGGGCGGCGACCTGCACATGTTCATTTCCGAACATGCCATGATCATCATCTTCGGTGGTTCGATTGCAGCGACGATGATCCGCTTTCCGCTCGGCGTGATGCTGCATGGCCTGCCGCTCGGCGCCAAGTTTGCCTTCACGATGAGCCGGCTGTCGGCGCGCGACCTCGTCGAGGAGCTCGCCCGCATCGCCGAGATCGCCCGCAAGCAGGGCCCGGTCGGCCTGGAAAAGGTCGAGACCGACGAGCCGTTCCTCGCCAAGGGTATCCGCTACGTCGCCGACGGTTATGACCTCGAATTCATCCGCGACAACATGGAGCGCGACCGCGACAATTTCCTGATGCACCTCGACGAGGGCAGCAAGATCTATCGCGCGATCGGCGACTGCGCGCCGGCCTTCGGCATGATCGGCACGCTGATCGGCATGGTGCAGATGTTCGCCAACATGACCGACCCCTCCAAGCTCGGCCCGTTCATGGCGACCGCGCTGCTCGCGACGCTGTACGGCGCGCTGGTTGCCAACCTGTTCTGCCTGCCGATCGCCGACAAGCTGCACGGCAAGCTGCTCGACGAGGAGACCAACCGCACGCTGATCATCGACGGCATCCTGATGATCCGCGACTCCAAGAGCCCGGCGCTGGTGCGCGAGATGCTGCTGGCCTATCTGCCGGAGAAGCATCGCCACGAGGAAGGCGAGCCGGTTCCGGCCTGATAGGCCGGCGACTTCGGAAAACGCAGCCGGAAAAACGCGACAATGGCCAAGAAAAAGCGCGGCGACGCCCATACCGGAGGTCACGGCTGGTTCGTGACCTTTGCCGACCTGATGGGCCTGATGATGAGCTTCTTCGTGATGCTCGTCGCGTTCTCGACCATGGACAACAACAAGCTGAAAATCGTCGCCGGCTCGATGCGCGACGCCTTCGGCGTGCAGACCAATGTGCGCTATTCCGGCATCGTCGAGTCCGACGGCCTACCGACCCGGCCGAAGCTGAAGAATGTCGAGCACATCTCGCCGGAGGACTCTTCGGCCAATCCGACGCCGGACGAAAAGGAGCGCAGCCAGATCAACGGCGCGCGGCTGAAGATCGACCGCGAATTCGCGCTCGCCTCCGCCTCGCTGCGGCAGGCGCTGCAGGACATGCCGGAACTGACCGAGATCTCCAAGAACATCATGTTCGAGGAGACCAAGGAGGGGCTCAATCTCGAGATCGTCGACCAGGACGGCCGCTCGATGTTCGCCGACGGTTCCAGAGAGCCGTATGAGCGCACCCGCCGGCTGATCCAGAAGCTCGCCGCGCCGCTGAAGGCGACACCGCTGCGGATCGCGATCGTGGGGCATACAGCCGCAGGCTTCGTGCCGGCGCGCAGCGATTACGACGCCTTCGACCTGTCCGCGGACCGTGCCAACGCGGTGCGGCAGATCCTGGAGCGGGAAGGGCTGCCGCCGTCGCACATTTTCGCGGTTTCCGGCAAGGCCGACGGCCAGCCGCTGTTTCCCGACGATCCGACGCTGCCGGCGAACCGTCGCGTGACCATCACGTTGATGCGGGAAAATCCACCATTGCCGCCGGATCTGAAGCCGTAGCCGCAAAATACCATGCTACCGTCGAGCTAGTCGTGTTGGTTGGTTGACAGGCGGGGCGGAAGCGTCGATAGCCGCGCGGATCAAAATCAACCGATCGGGCGTTCCAACCTCGCCATGGCTGTCAGCGTCTCATCCACCGAAGCCCAGGAAGCCCAAGGCGCGGGTCAAGGCACAGGCCAAGGAGCAGGCCATGCCACCTCCGGCTTCTGGGCCCTGACGCTGGGCAGCATCGGGGTGGTGTTCGGCGATATCGGAACCTCGCCGCTCTACGCATTCCGCGAGGCGGTCGGCGGCGCCGCGCACGGCCAGCCGGTCACCCGCATCATGGTGTTAGGGGTGCTCAGCCTGATCCTGTGGGCGCTGTTCACCGTCGTTACCGCGAAATATGTGCTGCTGCTGCTGCGCGCCGACAACAATGGCGAGGGCGGCACGCTGTCGCTGATGGCGCTCGGCCAGCGCGCGATCGGACGGCGCAGCTGGCCGCTGCTCGCGCTCGGCGTGGTCGGCGCTTCGATGTTCATCGGCGATTCCATGATCACGCCGGCGATCTCGGTGCTGTCGGCGGTCGAGGGCCTCAAGCTCGCGACGCCACACCTCGAGCACTATGTGGTGCCGCTGACGATCCTGATCCTGGTCGTGCTGTTCGCCGTGCAGCGCAACGGGACCGCGCGCGTCGCCTCCGCGTTCGGGCCGGTCATGGTGGTGTGGTTCGCCTCGCTCGCGGTGATGGGGGTCGTCCACATCATGGACGATCCGTCGGTGCTGGCGGCGATCAATCCCTATTACGCGATCCAGTTCATGCTGACCCACGGCACCGTCGGCCTGGTGACCTTGGGCGCGGTGTTCCTCGCGGTGACCGGCGGCGAGGCGCTGTACGCCGATCTCGGGCATTTCGGCCGCAAGCCGATCCAGTCCGGCTGGCTGTTCTTCGTGCTGCCCTCGCTGCTGCTGAACTATTTCGGGCAGGGCGCGCTGGTGCTGTCCGATCCGGCCGCAATCGAGAACTCGTTCTATCGCATGGTGCCCGACGTGCTGCTGCTGCCGCTGATCGGACTCGCCACCGCGGCGACCGTGATCGCGAGCCAGGCGGTCATCACCGGCGCCTATTCGCTGATCAGCCAGGCGGTGCAGCTTGGGCTCTTGCCGCGCTTCGAAGTCCGCTACACCTCCGAGACCCATGCCGGGCAGATCTATCTGCCGCGGGTCAACCGGCTGCTGTTGATCGGCGTGCTGCTGCTGGTGCTGCTGTTCCGCACCTCGAGCGGGCTCGCCTCGGCCTACGGCATCGCGGTTTCCACCACGATGGTCGCCGACGGCATCATGGGCTTCATCGTGATCTGGAAGTTGTGGAATTGGCGCGTGGCGTCGGCCGCCGCGTTGATCCTGCCGTTCGTGATCGTCGACATGACCTTCTTCAGCGCCAACCTGCTGAAGCTGTTCGAGGGCGCCTGGGTGCCGCTGCTGTTCGGTGTCGTCATGGCGACGATGATCTGGACCTGGCGGCGCGGCGCCGCGATCCTGATCGCCAAGACCCGCCGCATCGAGGTGCCGCTGCGCGACCTGATCCACAGTCTGGAGAAGCGGCCGCCGCACATCGTCAAGGGCACCGCGGTGTTCCTGACCAGCGACCCCAGCTTCGTGCCGACCGCGCTGCTGCACAATCTCAAGCACAACAAGGTGCTGCACGAGCACAACGTGATCCTGACCATCGAGACCGCACCGACGCCGCGCGTCGACCTGTCGGAGCGCGTCAACATGGAGAAGGTCAGCGACAAGTTCACCGCGGTGCGGCTGCGCTTCGGCTACATGGAATCGCCGAACGTGCCGAAGGCGCTCGCAGTCGCGCGCAAGCTCGGCTGGCAGTTCGACATCATGTCGACCTCGTTCTTCGTCTCGCGCCGTTCGCTGAAGCCGTCGGCCCAGTCCGGGATGCCGCAGTGGCAGGACCATCTGTTCATCGCGATGAGCCGGTCCGCCAACGATGCCACCGACTATTTCCAGATCCCGACCGGCCGGGTGGTTGAAGTGGGTACCCAGGTAACTATTTGAGCCAACAGCGAATTCCGGCGTTGAAAAGCCGTGATCTATGCGTGTTACGCATAGTGGAGGCCTGAATCCGTGCTAACCTATGCATTCCTGCCGGGAGTATAGGCCTGCAACCCGGCATTGTGCAGTGCGGCAGAAGACAGAGGCGCAGCTTCCCATGTCATCCGAGAGTGCGATCACCGCGGCGGAAACGCCCGCGGCAAATGGCCATGGCGAGGCGCATTCAACCGCCACCTTCAAGGCGCTGATGCTCGGCAGCATCGGTGTCGTCTATGGCGACATCGGCACCAGCCCGCTGTACGCGCTGCGCGAAGCCGTCGTGGCGGCGGCCGGCGGCGAGGGCGGTGTGACGGCGCATGCGGTGCTCGGCGTGGTGTCGCTGATCCTGTGGGCGCTGATCGTGGTCGTCACGCTGAAATACGTCGTGATCCTGCTCCGCGCCGACAACAATGGCGAGGGCGGCACGCTGGCGCTGATGGCGCTGGCGCAGCGCGTGGCCACCAAGGGCGCCGGCGCCATCGTGCTGCTCGGCATCATCAGCGGTGCGCTGTTCTATGGCGATGCCGTGATCACGCCGGCGCTTTCGGTGCTGTCCGCGATCGAGGGTATCAAGCTCGTCACCTCGACATTCGATCCATACGTCGTCCCGCTTACGGTGGTGATCCTGGTCGTCCTGTTCGCGGTGCAGTCGCGCGGCACCGCGCGCGTCGCGGCCTTCTTCGGCCCGGTGATGTGTGTCTGGTTCGCCGTGATCGCGATCGCGGCGCTGCCGCAGATCGTGCGGCATCCCGAGGTGCTTTACGCGCTCAACCCGATCCTTGCGGTGTCGTTCATGCTGCATCATGGCGTGATCGGCTTCATCACCCTCGGCGCGGTGTTCCTCGCCGTGACCGGCGCGGAGGCGCTCTATGCCGACCTCGGCCATTTCGGCAAACGCCCGATCCAGACCGCGTGGCTGTTCATCGTGCTGCCGTCGCTGGCGCTGAACTATCTCGGGCAGGGCGCGCTCTTGATCGGTAATCCTCAGGGCATCGAGAACCCGTTCTTCCTGATGTTCCCGGACTGGGCGCTGATCCCGATGGTCGCGCTTGCGACCCTGGCGACCGTGATCGCGAGCCAGGCGGTCATCACCGGCGCCTATTCGCTGACCCGACAGGCGATCCAGCTCGGCTTGATGCCGCGGTTCGAGATCCGTCACACCTCCGAAGCCCATTCCGGCCAGATCTACATGCCGCGCATCAACCGCTTCCTGTTCATCGCGGTCATCGTGCTGGTGCTGATGTTCCGCTCGTCGAGCGCGCTGGCGTCGGCCTACGGCATCTCGGTGACCGGCACCATGGTGGTGACGGCGATGATGGGCTTTGTGGTGATCTGGCGTGTCTGGCGATGGTCGCCGGTCGCCGCCGCAGCGCTGGTTGCGCCGTTCCTGTTCCTCGACATCACGTTCCTGGCCGCCAACCTGCTCAAAGTGTTCGAGGGCGGCTGGGTGCCGCTGGCGCTCGGCGGGGCCATGATCGTGGTGATGTACACGTGGCGGCGCGGCAGCCGGCTGCTGTTCGAGAAGTCGCGCAAGCTGGAATTCCCGCTCGCCGATCTCGTCGCGATGCTCGAGAAGCGGCCGCCGCAGCGCGTCTCCGGCACCGCGGTGTTCCTGACCAGCGATCCCGTCAGCGCGCCGACCGCGCTGATGCACAGTCTCAAGCACTACAAGGTGCTGCACGAGAAGAACGTCATCCTCACCATCGAGACCGCGCAGACGCCGCGCATCGATCCGTCCGAGCGGGTGCGGATGGAGCAGCTGACCGAGACCTTCTCCAAGGTGACGCTGAAATTCGGCTTCATGGAGCAGCCCAACGTGCCGAAGACGCTGGCGATCGCCCGCAAGCTCGGCTGGCAGTTCGACATCATGTCGACCTCGTTCTTCCTGTCCCGCCGCGCGCTGAAGCCGGCGGCGCATTCGGGCATGCCGAGCTGGCAGGACCATCTGTTCATCGCGCTGAGCCGCTCGTCGAACGATGCCACCGACTATTTCCAGATCCCGACCGGGCGGGTGGTCGAGGTCGGCACGCAGGTCACGATCTAGGAGCCTCGATCCCGCGTTTTCGGCGCGGCATCTAACCCGTTTCGGGCGCTTGATTTTCTCGGCGTGAGAGGCGACTTTGCGGCCCGGACCGGCGGGCCGCGTGACGCTCGCCAATCGAATAGTCGGGAGGATATTTCCGTGGCGGACCACAAGGTGGAAGATTTGTTTCCGGACGAGGTGTCGAAGGGCATAGCGGAAGGCCGCTATCTCCTGGTCGACGTCCGCGAGCCCAACGAGGTTGCCGTCGAGGCCTATCCCGATGGCGTCGTGGTGCCGCTGTCGACGTTCGATCCGGCGGCGATTCCCGATCCGAAAGAGAAGCAGGTGGTGTTCGCCTGCCGTTCCGGCAAGCGCTCGGTGACGGCCTCGCTGGCCGCCCAGGCCGCGGGCCTGCCCTATGACAAGCATCTGGCGGGCGGCATCATCGGCTGGAAGGCGGCGGGATTGCCGACCAAGACGGGCGGCTGATCCCTGACATGACCTCCATGAACAAGGTCTTCGCAGACCTTCCCGTCACCATCTTCGAGGCGATGTCGCAGGCTGCGCGCGACAACAACGCCATCAATCTTGGCCAGGGCTTTCCCGACGATCCCGGACCGGAGGATATCCGCCGCGCCGCCGCGGATGCCTCCATCAACGGCTACAACCAGTATCCGTCGATGATGGGCATTCCGGAACTGCGCCAGGCGATCGCATCGCATTACGGCCACTGGCACGGGCTCAAGCTCGATCCGATGACCGAGGTGATGGTCACTTCCGGCGGCACCGAGGCGCTGACGTCCTCGATCCTCTCCGTGGTCGAGCCGGGCGACGAGGTGGTGTGCTTCCAGCCGGTCTATGATTCCTATCTGCCGATCATCCGCCAGGCCGGCGGCATTCCGCGCTTGTTGCGGCTCGAGCCGCCGGAGTGGCGGCTGAACGAGGAGATGCTGCGCAGCGCCTTCAACCACAAGACCAAGGCGGTGCTGTTCAACAATCCGCTCAACCCCGCGGCTGTAGTCTATCCGCGCGAGGACCTCGAACTGCTGGCACGGTTCTGCCAGGAGTTCGACGTGGTCGCGATCTGCGACGAGGTCTGGGAGCACGTCGTGTTCGACGGCCGCGAACATATCCCGCTGATCACGATACCGGGGATGCGCGACCGCACCATCAAGGTCGGCAGCGCCGGCAAGATCTTCTCGCTGACGGGGTGGAAGATCGGCTTCGTCTGCGCTGCGCCGCCGCTGCTGCGCGTCGCCGCGAAGGTGCACCAGTTCCTGACCTTCACGACGGCGCCGAATCTGCAGGCCGCCGTCGCCTATGGTCTCGGCAAGCCGGACGATTATTTCTTCGACATGCGCAAGGACATGGCGCGGAGCCGCGACCGTCTGACGAAGGGATTGGAGAGCATCGGCTTTCCGGTGCTGAAGTCGCAGGGAACGTATTTCCTCACCGTCGACCTGTCGCCGCTCGGCCTCAACGAGACCGATGCGGAGTTCTGCTGGCGAATTGTAAGGGATTACAAGGTCGCGGCTATTCCGGTGTCGGCGTTTTACGAGCAGGATGCGGTGACGTCGGTGGTGCGGTTCTGTTTCGCCAAGAAGGACTCGACGCTCGACACCGCGCTCGAGCGGCTGTCCGACGCCGTCCATCGTCGCAAGAGGTAGACCAGAATGCAGAGCCGTCGTCTCGTCAGCCTCGTCGGTACGATCGCCACGGTTCTGTTGCTCGCTGCCTCGGCCAGCGCGGAGGAGCGCACGGTCAACTTCTACAACTGGTCGAACTACATGGCGCCCGATGTCCTCGAGGACTTCACCAAGGAAACCGGCATCAAGGTCGTCTACGACACGTTCGACGCCAACGAGACGCTGGAGACCCGGCTGCTCGCCGGCAAGTCGGGCTACGATGTCGTGGTGCCGACCGGCTACTTCCTGCAGCGCCAGATCACCGCGAAAGTGTTCCTCAAGCTCGACAAGTCGAAGCTGCCGAACCTTGCCAATGCATGGCCCGTCGTGACGAAGCAGCTTGCGACCTACGATCCCGGCAACAATTACGGCGCCAACTACATGTGGGGCACCACCGGCATCGGCTACAATGTGAAGATGGCGGAGAAGATCCTCGGTCCTGACGCGAGGATCGACAGCTGGGACATGGTGTTCAAGCCGGAGAACCTCGCCAAGTTCAGGGATTGCGGCATCCACATGCTGGACTCCGCCGACGACATCCTGCCGGCGGCGCTGAGCTATCTCGGTCTCGATCCGAACTCGACCAAGCAGGCGGACCTCGAGAAGGCCGCGGATCTCGTCATCAAGATCCGGCCCTATGTGCGCAAATTCCATTCGTCCGAATATCTCAGCGCGCTGGCCTCCGGCGAGATCTGCTTCGTGGTCGGATGGTCCGGCGACATCATGCAGGCGCGCAGCCGGGCGGCGGAAGCCAAGACCGGCGTCGAGATCGGCTACACGATCCCGAAGGGCGGCGCGCAGATGTTCTTCGACAATCTCGCGATCCCCGCGGATGCGAAGAACGTCACGGAGGCCTATGAGCTGATCAACTACCTCTACCGTCCCGAGGTCGCGGCGAAGAATTCGAACTTCCTGTCCTACGCCAACGGCAATCTGGCGAGCCAGAAGCTGATCGATCCGAAGATCTTCAACGACAAGAATATCTATCCCGACGAGGCGATGCAGAAGAAGCTGTTCGTGATCACGGCGCGCGATCCGGCGACGCAGCGGATCATCAACCGGCTGTGGACGAGGGTGAAGACCGGGAAATAGGTCTATCCGTCATTGCGAGGAGCGTAGCGACGAAGCAATCCAAAGCTTCGCAAACGGTCGAATGGATTGCTTCGCTTCGCTCGCAATGACGCGGTTGGATTTGCGACAAGCCTTACCGCCAGCGCCGGTGCAGCCAGAGCCATTGATCCGGATATTCGCGGACCCAGCCCTCGACGATGTCGGTGATCGCCTGCATCGTGCCCTGGATGTCGATCTGCCCGGATGCGTCGAACACCGGTTTCACTTCCTCGGTGACTTCGCCGCGGAAGCGGCCGTCGGGCAGGCGGATGATCCGCGTGCCGTGGATCGGGCAATCGATCTGCCGGCGCAGCCGCGCCAGCAGCGGGTTCGCGGTGGTCTTGCGACCGAAGAAGGTGACGGGAACACCGTTGGTCAAATACTGGTCGACCAGCATCGCGACGTGCTGGCCGTTCTTCAGCGCCTGCGCCAGCTTGAGCGGCGCGTCGCGGCCGGCCGGGACCAGCGTGCCGAGGTTGACGGCGCGGATGCGTTCGATGGCGCGGTCGGCGGCCTCGATGTTCGGCCGCCGGAACAGGATGGTCGCGTCGAGCCCATGCGCTGCGGCGGCAATGGGCGAGAGCTCCCAGTTGCCGAGATGCGCGGCGAAGAACAGGGCCGGCTTGCCGTCGTCACGCAGCTGGTCGAACAGCTGCTTGCTGCGCGCCGAGAACTCGACGCGGCCCGGCCTGTCGGGATTCTGGGGATCATGGTCCCAGATGCGGTCGATATGCGCGAATTCGGCGCCGATGCGTCCGAGGTTGTGCCAGACGCCAGTCAGGATCTCTTCAATCTCCTGCGGTGACTTCTCCGGGAAGGCGGCCTTGAGGTTTTCGCGGCCGATGCGATCTTCACGCAGCCGGCGGCCGATGAAATGCGCGGCGTGGCCGAAGAATCGTGCGGTCTTCTCCGGATCGAAATAGCGCGTGGTGCGCAAGAGGCCGGTCGTCAACGCGCCAATGGCAACGTTGGCCACGGGCTTGGCAGCGTCACGCAGCTGCGCCCTGGTGCGGAGGATCAGGCGTTTCATCGAGGCGAGGGCGCGGGCCTAAGCCGGCTCGCGCGTCAGGATCAGCGAAGCGTTCTGTCCGCCAAATCCGAACGAGTTCGACATCACGGCGGTCACCTTGGCGTCGCGCGCCTTGTTGCCGACCACGTCGAACGGGATCGCGGGATCGGGCACCTCGTAATTGATCGTCGGCGGAATCCGCTGATGCTCGAGCGTGAGCAGCGAGAAGATCGCCTCGACTGCGCCGGCGGCCGAAATGGTGTGGCCGACCATCGACTTGTTCGACGACACCGGAATGTTTTTGGTGTGTTCGCCGAACACGGCCGAGGTGGCAAGATATTCCATCTTGTCGTTTTCCGGCGTCGAGGTGCCGTGCGCGTTGATGTGGTCGATCTGCTCGGGCTCCATCCCGGCATCCGCGAGCGTCTTGCGCACGCAGCCGATCGCCGGTTTGCCGTCCGGGGCCGAGCGGGTGCGATGGAAGGAGTCGGTGAGCTCGCCGCAGCCGGCGACGACGCCCAGGATACGCGCGCCGCGCGCCATCGCGGCCTCGTAGCTCTCCAGCACCAGCGCGCCGGCGCCTTCGGCCATCACGAAGCCGTCGCGGTTCTTCGAGAACGGCTTTGAGGCGCCCTGGGGCGGATCGTTCTGGGTCGAGAGAGCCGAGAGCAGCGAGAAGCGCACCATGGCTTCGGGATTGACCGAGCCGTCGGTCGCGACGCACAGCGTTGCATCGGTTTCGCCGCGGCGGATCGCCTCGACGCCGAGCTGGATCGCGGTCGCGCCGGACGCGCAAGCCGTCGAGAGCGAGATCGGCGACCCCTTGGTGCCGAAGGTCTCGGCGAGGTTGAGCGCGACCGAACCGAAGGTGAAGCGCCGGTGGAAGTGCGCAAACTTGCCGCCGCTGCAGGTCGCCAGATAATCGATGATGCCAAAGTCCTTGGTCGGAACCTCGCGCGCGATTTCGAGCCGCTGCGGCCACTCGGTCTCGATCGGCGCGACCGCGAGAAACAGCGGGCCGGGGAAGTCGCCCTTGCTGCCGATGCCGGATTGCTCCAGCGCCTCTTCGGTCGCGATCTCCGCCAGACGTTGCGACAGACTGGTCGAGGAGAACGGATCGACGGTGACGAAATCGACGGCGCCGGCCATCGTCGTCTTCAGACTGTCGAGCGGGAAGCGCGTCACGGTCTTGATGCCGGACTCGCCCGCGGTGAGGCGCTTCCAATTGTCGGTCTTGCCGCCGCCGAGCGACGTCACGATTCCCATGCCGGTCACGACGACGATCGGTCGGCCGAATTTATCGCGTGGTGCTGTCATGGTGTCCCCGTCGGTGCTTGCGCCGAATTACTTGACGGCCTCGACCAGTGCCATGCCTTCGCCCTGCCAGTGGCCGACCCCCAACACGACAATCTGGGTTGGCGCTTCGGTCTTTTCAACCTCCAGCCCGGTCGGGTCGTTGGCAGGATAGAGCGCGCCGCGGGAAATCGACAGCGCGGCCAGCGCGAGCCCGAGCGGGAACTGGGCCTCCATGGTGTGCCCAAAGGTCGTCCCCGTGGCGCGCACGGCAAGGCCGAGATGCTGCCCGAGGAATTCGCGCTCTTCGGCGGTGGCAGGCTCGGCGCCGGTCGCGCCCGTGATCAGCATGGCGTTGTCGTTGCTGACCCCGAGCTGCGGCCACATCGCCTGCAGCGACTTCGTCACAGCGCCGGGCTGCTTGCGCTTGGCAAGATCGGCGACCACCTTGGTCAGCTTGGCGTACGGCTTGGCGCCGCGCGCCTCGGCGTGCTCGCGCGATTCCATCACCAGGAAGGCGCCGGCGGAGCCGATCGCGAAGCCCGGGTGGTTCCTACGAGCCCAGACCGGCGCGTATTGATCCTTGAGGGCGAAGTCGCCGAACGAATAAAGCATCAAGAGGTCGCCGCGATCGCCGTTGTGCGCCGCGCCGACCAGCGCGATGTCGCTCTGTCCGGCGCCGATGCGTGCGACCGCGATCCGCGCGGCGTCGATGCTCGAGGCTTCCTCGCCCATGAAGGTGCGCGACGTCCCGCAGACGCCGTGAACGATCGCGATGTTGCCGGCGAGCAGATTGGAGAGCTGCGCCAGGAACAGCGTCGGGCGCAGCTCGTTCATCAGTTTCTCGTTGAGCAAAGCGGGCGGCAGCATGCCCTGCGCATCGGCATTCATGATCGCGAGGTCGACATTGAGGTCACGCTCGCCGCCACCGGCAGCGATGATCATGTCCATCCGCGACAGGATTTCCTGATTGCCTTTGACGCCAGCGGAATCGAGTGCCAGCCCGGCGGCATAGGTGCCGATGCGCTGCCACGTCTCCATCTGACGCTGATCGCCCTTCTTCGGGATCTGGGCGTCGAAGCTCACTGGCGCGATCGGATGGATCACGTATGGCGCGAGGCGCTTGTCGTCGGCATTGACGCGCTTTTCACCGAGCGCCTGCCAATGCGCATCCAGCCCCTCGCCAAGCGAGGAGAGCAGACCGACGCCGGTGATCCAGACTTCCTTCTCAGCCATTACTCATTGCCTGCTGCGGAAACCCGATCTTGGTGGCCATCGCATCCATGTGCACGCGCAAGTCCGGGCTGGGGAAGGGGATATGACGGAAGGTCAGCTCGGCATTGCATTTGAGCTCCTTGCCGACGCGGACCTTCGCCGAGGTCACGGTGAAGCCTGAACCCTCGTGCTCGATCTTGGCTTCGATCGTCAGGGTCGAACCGGGGCTGACGAAGCCACGCATCTTGGCTTCCTTGACCATGGCGAGGAAGGGCATGCGCTCGAACTTGGTCAGACCAAGGATCAGCCAGCCCGAGCTCTGCGCCATCGCTTCGGTGAGCAGTACGCCGGGCATGATCGGGTAGCCCGGGAAATGCCCAGCGAACACCGAATGGCTGTCCGGCGGGACGTCCGCCTCGACAACAATGGTCCTTGCGTCGAGGTTGAGGTCGACGATCCGATCGATCAGCTGAAAAGTTTCAAGCTGCATGGCGGGCGATTACGAGGCCGAGCCCGCGCCCGCGTTCTTGGCCGCGACCAGCTCGTCGATGCGGTCGGCGAGATTCTGCAACACGAAGTACTGCTCCGTCGTGGCCTTGCCGTCGTTGACCTCCTGGGTCCACTTCTCGAGCGGCATCTTGATCCCGAAGGCCTTGTCGATGGCAAAGGCGATGTCCAGGAAGTCGAGGCTGTCGATCCCCAGATCGTCGATCGCGTGGCTCTCCGGCTTGATCGTATCGCGCGGGATGTCGCAGGTCTCCGCGATAATGTTGGCGATCTGCTCGAATGTGGAGGACATCATTAAGCCTTTGATATATTGAAGGTAATTCCGGGTCGACTCGGAGGAGGCGGGCGCGTTGCCCCGGAATGCCCTATTGCTGCTGCCGGGAGTCGTGTGCCCGTATATCGGAGCAGGGCCGTTAGTTCAATGGAGCTTGGCCGGCCTCGCAAGGACGGTTTTTGGGCACGGTTCCTGCCAGCCTAGGTGCGCGGCATCACCGTAATCTTCGCGCAATCCCGGCGGCCCATCAGCACGCAATCCTGGGTCTTGCGCAAATCGGCGATGCTCATGGCAAGCCAGATGCCGATCGCCGTGAGCGCCACGGTGAAGGCAAAGGCGGCGATGTTGGCGAGCATGCGCTGGCGGAAGTCATCCGGCTCCTCGCGCGGCTTCTCGTAGCGGGAGAGGTCGTTGGCGACGGAAACGGGAGCGACGGAAGCCGGACGGGCCGTCCGGATAGAGTCCTCGCGCTTGCCGGGCGGCTGCGCCGAGGTACGCGGCCGGAATTTGAGCACCACGTGCTCGTCATCCGAGGAAATTGGCCGCTGCGTCTTCACTGTTGTCAGTCCGGTCGCGTCGCCACTCATGTTTAGCATGTTCGGCGCGTTTCACACCTAAAATCTTGATACCCGCAGAGGTGGTATTCATGCTTCGATCGTCTCGTGGAACCGACTGTAGTCGATCTTAAGACGGCCGTCGTCGGTCGCGCGCAGGATTTCGGCATAGCGATGTCCGAAACGGATATCGGAATGTTCGTAGGATTTTCGCGCGTGCACAGTTTGCGCTGCAACGTCGTCATAGCCCGACACGATGAGGCCCAGCCCGGCATTGATTGCTTCCAGGTCTTCCGCGTTGAGGCCGTGCAGCGGGCTGTCCTTGTCGATCACATGAAACAGGGTCCAGCTCAGTGCCAATGCCGGGCTTTCGCTGCGCGCGAGCGGCAGCTCGAAGAACCGGCGATAGGCCATGCCTTCCTTGCTGAGGTCGTTCTTGAACAGCCACAGCCGCGCGGTGGCGTTGGCGATGATATTGTGCCGCTCGTTGGCAAGGCGGATCATCAGCGTCCGCTCGCCCTCATGGTCCGAGATCACGGGGTTGTCGGCGAACAGCAGGCGCGCGCTCGGCCGCGAGAAGCGGGCGAAGATCAGCCCGGTCATCAGCGACATCGAGAAGATGCCGGTGAAGAGCTCGATGGCGGCGATGAAGTACCCGTAATGGGTCTGCGGGTGCATGTCGCCGTAGCCGGCGGTCGAGAGTGTTTCGATGCTGAAATAGAGGTAGTCGATGTATTGGCCGTCAGGCACGTTGGCGATCGGATGATCGCCGAGCCAGTAGAGCAGCGCGAAGAGGCCGTTGAAGGTGATGAACACCAATGCTGCGCCGCCGATAAAGGCGGGCCACGATGCGGTCATGCAGCGGTGGCTGATGTCTGCCCAGAAGCTGAGCTCCAACCCCTCGGTCACCACCTCGCGGTTGCCGAGGCGGACGGTGCGTGCCTTCACGCGTTCGCTTGCTCTCAAAGCCATTCCGCCGAACCGGCTCTTTCGTCTGCCTGAGACATCATGTCATAATGGAACCCATTCCGGAGTGCCGGTCAAACGGGAGTACAAATTCATGGCCCATACGCGCGAGCCTTACGTCAAACCGGTCCCGATCATGTCGCTACGACCGACCCAGATGACGGTCGGCATGCACGAGGTGAAGGAGAAGCGGAAGCGCTGGCGCGAGCACAAGTCGGACAAGAAGCGCGCCGAACTTCTGGGCAAGCACATGATCCCGGTGGTCCATGGCCCCGACGATCGCTACTACGTGGTCGACCACCATCACATGGCGCGGGCGCTGCACGAAGAAGGCGTCAAGGACATCCTGGTCACGGTGATCGGGGATCTCACCATGGTCGAGCGTGACGTGTTCTGGGGCGTGATGGACAACAAGCGCTGGGTCTATCCCTACGATTCCAAGGGTGAGCGGCGGCACTTCAGGGACATTCCGAAGTCGATCAAGGATCTCAGGGACGATCCGTTCCGCAGCCTTGCCGGCGAAATGCGCCGGGCCGGCGGTTTCGCCAAGGACACGACGCCGTTCAGCGAATTCCTGTGGGCCGATTTCCTGCGCCGCCACATCCCGCGCAAGACGGTGGAGAACAATTTCGCCAAAGCGCTGGAGAAGGGTCTGGCGCTCGGCCGCAGCAAGGACGCGGTCTATTTGCCCGGCTGGTGCGGGCCGGCATCCGACGACTGACGAGGGGAGGCCTCCGGCCCGTGCTGATCTTCCTTGCCGCCGAGCGCGTGGTGCAGCCACCGCTCGGTCCGCTTGCCGAAGGTCAGCAGCAGGAATGCCAGCACGAGCGCGGTGAGGACGATCGGCCAATGTCCGGCGCCGCAGACAATCCCGACGCATGCGGCGAAGAACGCGCATGCGGCGCTGGTCAGGCCATGGACGTGATATTGGTCGCCCCGCCGGACGATCACGCCGGCGCCGAGAAAGCCGATCCCGGTCAGCACGCCCTGGACCACGCGGCTGACGGCATCGGTGAATTTGCCGGGATCGACCCCATGCAAGGCCAGCAGCACAACCGTGGCGGTTGAGAGGCTGACGAGGCCGAGCGTCTTCAGGCCTATCGGCTTGCCGCGCAGGTCGCGGTCGAGCCCGATCGCGCCACCCGCCAGCATGGCAGCGCCGAGACGCAGGATGATCTCGCTCCAGTCTGCCAAGGCGTCCTCTACTACTACTTCGGCTGCCGGCCGAGCATGTAGAACTCGTCGTTCGGCCGCATGCCAGTGACGTTCGCGAGCCGGTTGGAGAGCGCGAAGAAGGCCGCGACCGCGGCGATATCCCAGACATCGTCGTCGCTAAAGCCGTGGGCGGCGAGCGCGGCGAAGTCCGCCTCTGAGACCTCCTCGGCCGCGCGGCTCACCTTCATGGCGAAATCGAGCATCGCGCGCTGTCGCGGCGTGATGTCGGCCTTGCGGTAGTTGACCGCGATCTGGTCCGCTATCTGCGGATTTTTGGCGCGGATGCGCAGGATGGCGCCATGGGCGATCGCGCAATATTGGCACTGGTTGGCGGCGCTGGTCGCCACCACGATCATCTCGCGCTCGGCCTTGGAGAGGCCGGAGTCCTTTTCCATCAGCGCGTCGTGATAGGCAAAGAAGGCGCGAAACTCGTCGGGGCGATAGGCCAGAGTGAGGAAGACGTTCGGCACGAAGCCGGATTTTTCCTGCACCGCCAGGATGCGGTTGCGGATATCCTCGGGGAGCTTGTCGAGAGCGGGCGTTGCGAAGCGTTTGGCGGTCGGCTGCGTCATGAGATGGTTCCGGCATGCCGCATGGATGCGGCGTCACGGCAAACCATAGAGGATGACGGGTCGGGCGCAAGCCGCATCGGCGCGCCTTGGCAGAATCCTGGCGAAATGCGGCTAGCGCAGCGGCTTCTTCAGCAGCGAGAAGCGATCCGGATCGAGACCGAGTGACGGCTGCAGCATCGGCGCCTCGGCGGGCGCCATGGTCCGCGCCGGCGGCGGATTGTTGAAATTGGCGTCGCCGCTCGGCGAATCCCGATGCGAGGTAGCGCCGCGCCAGCGCTCCAGGACGGCGCTGACGAAATGCATGTCGTGGCCGGCGGTGACCGACGGCACCGTTGCGATGGTGGCCTCGCCGCGCGGCAGCTGGTGCGGCGGCACCTCCTTGAAGCGCAGCCGGGTCGGCAGCGCCACGCCTTCGCCGAACGCCAGCACTTCGCGAGTGCCGAGCGAGGGCACGAACGACAGCAGATTGGCGGCAGCATCCGACACCGCGGAGCGCAGCAGCGCCTGGTCGCGGTCGTTGGCGAGCCGCATCGTGAACAGCGTGTTGCACTGGGAGATGATGGTGGCGTCGAGCTCGGCCGGGCGCTGGGTGATCAGGCCGAGATAGACGCCGTATTTGCGGCCTTCCTTGGCGATGCGCGACACCGCCTTGCGGGTCGGCCCGAAGCCGATATTGCGGTCGGCGGAGGCGTAACGGTGCGCTTCCTCGCAGACGAACAGCATCGGCGAGACGCCGTCGCTCCACAGCCCGAAATCGAACGCCATGCGGCACAGCACCGAGACCACGGAATCGACGACTTCGGCCGGGAAGCCCGCGAGCTGCATGATGGTCATCGGCTTGCCGTTGGCGGGCAGGCGGAACAGATGGCTGATCACCTCCGCCATGGTATCGCCGCCGACATTGGCATTGTCGAACATGAAGGCGTAGCGCGGATCGTTGCGCACCGCGTCGATGCGCGAGATCAGCTTGTGATAGATGATGCGCGAGGAGCGGTTCTCGAGCTTGCCCATGCGCTCGTCGATCAGCGAGATCAGGTCGACGAGGCGATAGGGCACCGGCGTGTCGACGGTGTAGCCGACCTGCTTCGGGTCAATGCGCTTCAGTCCGAGACCGACCCGGTCGGAGTTCTGGTACTGGGTATAGATGCCCTTCGCCATCGGGATCACTTCGGCGAGGATGTCTAGCTCTTCGGGCACGCCGGGCCGGCCGCCGAACAGCACGTCGACGATCTCTTCGAAGTTGAACAGCCAGAACGGCAGCTTCAGGTTTCGCGGGTTGAGCACCTGCGCGCGCTCGCCGAAGCAGCGGCCGTATTCATTGTGCACGTCGAGCAGGAAGATGCGCAGGTTCGGCCGCGACTTCAGGATCTCGTTGAGCAGCAGCGACACGCCGGTGGATTTGCCGACGCCGGTCGAGCCGAGCACCGCGAAGTGCTTGGAGAGCATTTCCTCGACATCGACATAGGCGATGACCGAGCGATCCTGCTGCAGCGTGCCGACATTGATCTGGTCCGAGCCGCTCGGCGCATAGACCGTGCGCAGCTCCTGGTTGGTGATCAGGTCGGTGCTGTCGCCGATGGTCGGATAGTGGGTGACGCCGCGCTGGAATTTCGGGCGGTCGCCGCCGAGGATTTCGCCGAGCAGGTCGACCGAGGCGGTCGCCATGTACTCGTCGGACGGCGGCAGGTGCTCGCACGTGACTTCGGTGATCATGGCAACGATGACCGAGCTCGCGCAGCGGATGCTGACGAACCGGCCGACGGTCGCGCGCATTTCTGAAAGTTGCATCTGGCCGCCCGCCAGCAGCCCCACCCGGGCCTGCGAGCCGCGCACAGAGATCACGCGTCCGAAAGGTGTCACAGTTCCAGCCTGGCTCGTTCTCGAAATCTAAATGACCGGACCAATATGCCCGCCCGGGATTGGAAAAACCGTTAAGTCGCCGGGGTTCGGCATCGGCTAAATCTACACCTTCCCGGTGACGATTTGTTTCTATCGTGACGTGAGATTGTGCTCCGTCGCGCGCATCGGCGGCGAAATCGTCGCTTTCCGGCACAGAAGCGTTGGTTTCACGGTTTGCCCGTTAATGTGGAATTCACCATCTTGGAGGAGTGCAGCGGCGGCTCCGTAGCTTTACGGAGGTTCGGCGCAATGTGTTGTGCGTTGGCTCCAGGTATCGCGTAACCGATTGCTAACTGCGAGTTGTAACGACCTTTCCATCTGTGCTGCGTAACGATGCCGCGCTCGGGAGAGATCAGCGTGCGCATCGAACACCGCAATTCATCGCCAGGAAATGCCGACGCCGGTTCGACCAAGGGACTGGCGTTCTGTGCCGGCCTGCTCGTCGGTAGCCTGCTCGGAAGCGCGACCGCGCAATGGAGCGAGCGCGAAGGCCTGCTGATGGCGGCGTTTGCGATCATGGCCGTGATCGTTTTCCTGCTGCTGAAGCGGCACCAGGTCTCGGACGAGCGGCTCGCGACTGAACGCCGCAATCTCATGACGGCCGTCAACAACATTCCGCAGGGGCTCGTGCTCTACGATGCGTCGGCGCGCATCATCATCTGCAACAGTCCCTACATCGAGATGTTCGGGCTTTCGCCCGACGTGGCGAAACCGGGCTGCACCATGCAGCGGCTGATCGCGCACCGGCAGGAGACCGGCTCGTTTGACGGCGACGTCGACGCGTTCTGCGATGCCATCATCCGCAATGTGAAGCTGGGCAAGGCGACGCGTCAGCTGACAGAGGCACCGGGCGGCCGCGCGATTGAGATCGTCAACAAGCCGCTGCCGGAGGGCGGGTGGGTGGCGACCATCGAGGATGTCACCGAACGCACGCGCACCGAGAACAAGATCGCCTACATGGCGCATTATGATGGGCTCACCGATCTGCCCAACCGTGTGCTGTTCCGCCAGCGCCTCGAGCAGGCGCTGAGAACGATAGGGCCGGATGACCAGCTCGCGGTCATGTATATCGATATCGACGAGTTCAAAGCCGTCAACGACGCGCTCGGCCATCAGATCGGTGACGAGCTGCTGAGGGCAATCGCCGATCGCCTGCGCTCCTGCCTCGGGGGAACCGATGTCGCGGCGCGGCTCGGCGGCGACGAGTTTGCCGTGATCCAGACCGCGGTCCGCGATCAGACCCAGACCATGCAGCTGCTGGCCGCGATCTACCAGAGCATCCGCCAGCCGATCGATTGCAGCGGGCACCTGATCACGACCGACGCCAGCATCGGCATCGCGGTCGCGCCCTCCGACGGCCTCGACCTCGATCAATTGCTGCGCAACGCCGACCTCGCGCTCTATGGAGCCAAGAGCGACGGCCGCCGCACGTATCGGTTCTTCGAGTCCGGCATGGACGCGCGCGCCAAGGCGCGGCGCAGCCTGGAGCTCGAATTGCGCCAGGCCATCGTCGAGGGCAGCTTCGAGCTGCACTATCAGCCGCTGCTCCATCTCGGGGACGGCCGGGTCAGCTGCTGCGAGGCGCTGCTGCGCTGGCGCCATCCCGAACGCGGCACCATCTCGCCCGCGGACTTCATCCCGGTCGCCGAGGACACCGGCCTGATCAACGATCTCGGACACTGGGTGCTCAACACCGCGTGCCGGGAAGCCGTGAACTGGCCGGATCATATCCATGTCGCGGTCAACGTGTCGCCGATCCAGTTCAAGAGCCAGACGCTGGCGCTGAACGTTGCCGCCGCGCTCGCAGCGTCGGGGCTCGCGCCCGCGCGGCTCGAGCTCGAGATCACCGAGGCGGTGCTGATCCGCGACGACGAGGCCGCGCTCGATATCCTGCATCAGCTGCGCGAGCTCGGCGTACGCATCGCGCTCGACGATTTCGGCACCGGCTATTCGTCGCTGAGCTATCTGCAGCGCTTCCCCTTCGACAAGATCAAGATCGACCGCGCCTTCATCAAGGATCTCGCCGGGACCGGCGCGTCGTCCACGATCGTTCAGGCCGTCGTGAACATTGCCGCCGCGAGCGACATGACGACGACCGCCGAGGGCGTCGAGACCGAGCAGCAGCGCAGTCTGCTTCGGACCCTCGGCTGTACCGAGATGCAGGGCTACCTGTTCAGCCGGCCGGTGCCTGATGTCGAGATCCGCAGGCTGCTGTCCTCGCATCGCGAGGATGCCGTCTCGGTCGCCTGACCGCAGGCAAAGCTTTCCCTCTGTGATTCCGGCCACGGAATGCCGGGCGAGCGCCGGCCATCTTGTTGATACGCAACAAGAGGGTCCCGCCATGTACTATCTCGTGAATGCGCTTCTCGTTCTGGCCATCGCGTTCTTCTTCTTCCTGCCGATGACCGATCGCCGCACGGCGCGGATGAAGCTCTGCATGGTGTGCGCGCTTGCCGTCGCGCTGACGGTGTCGGCGACCATGTCCAGGCCGCACGATGCGGCGCCGGTGATGGCGTCGAAGGGGTAGGCGCGGAGGCTGGCCTCAACCGCGGGGCTGCGATCGCCGGTGCCAATAATTTGTTGACGGGACCTAATCCTTTGTACACTAGTACAAATCGCGCCGGCACCGCTCGCCCGAGCGGAAAGACGTCGGTGGCGCCGTGCGAGGAGACCGCCCCATGCAGCCGGAACCGATCTTCGATCTCGCTCATCTCGGGCACATGGAGCTGCTGACGCCGAAGCCCGACGAGAGCTTGACGTTCTTCGTCGATGTGATGGGCATGACGGTCAGCGGCCGACAGGGCGAGTCGGTCTATCTGCGCGGCTGGGACGACTATGAGCGCTATTCGCTGAAGCTGACCGCATCGAAGTCCTCTGGCATGGAGCACATGGCGCTGCGGGCGCGCAGCCCGCAGGCGCTCGAGCGCCGCGTCGCCGCGCTGAAGGGCTCCGGCTTCGACATCGGCTGGATCGACGGCGACATGGGGCAGGGACCGGCATTCCGCTGCCGCGATCCCGACGGCCATGTCATCGAGCTCTATTACGAGACCGAATGGTATGAGGCGCCGGCCGGGCTGAAGCCTGCGTTGAAGAACCAGGCGCAGCGCTTTCCGGCCCGCGGCGTCAACGTCCGCCGGCTCGACCATCTCAACTGCCTCGCGGTCGACATCAAGGCCAATCGCTTGTTCTTCGAGAACTACCTGGGATGCCGTACCACCGAGCAGATCGTGCTCAACGACGGCACGGAAGCTGCGATGTGGATGACGATGTCGAACAAGAGCTACGACTTCGCCTATACGCGCGATCACTACGGCAAGCGCGGCCGGTTTCACCACGTGACCTATGCCCTCGACAGCCGCGAGGAGATCCTGCGGGCCGCGGATATTTTCCTCGAGCACGGCGTGCATATCGAGACCGGGCCGCACAAGCACGCGATCCAGCAGACCTTCTTCCTCTATGTCTATGAACCCGGCGGCAACCGCGTCGAGGTCGCCAATGCCGGTGCCCGCCTGATCCTCGCGCCGGACTGGAGGCCGATCGTGTGGACCGAGGAGGAGCGCAGGAAGGGCCAGGCCTGGGGGTTGAAGACGATCGAGTCGTTCCACACCCACGGCACACCGCCGGTGGTCGACTAGACGCCGGACTGTGGCGAGAAGACCGATCGCGCGCGTCGATACGCCGCCACATTCAGACGCGGACACTGACGACAACATCGACGCACAACCGTATGATCCGGGTCGAGAGGGCGAACGCTGCGCGGCGCGCGGGACGTGAATCGGTGGAAACAGGCACAATGGTTGGCAAGACTTCCAAGAAGTCGGCGAAGAGCGCAAAGAAGGCAGCCGCGCCGCGCCGGGCTGCAAAGCCGCGTCTGCTCGCGGGCGGCAATCCGCAGATCGCAATGGGGGTTGGTGACGCGCCTGTGCAAGCCTATATCGCGGCGATGCCGGGGTGGAAAAGCGAGGTCGGACGCAAGCTTGACGCGCTCATCGTGCGGGCCGTCCCCGGCGTGCACAAGGCGGTGAAGTGGAACTCGCCGCTCTACGGCGTGGCAGGCGAAGGCTGGTTCCTCGGCATCCATGTCTTCACGCGCTACATCAAGGTGGCGTTCTTTCGCGGCGCATCGCTGCGTCCGGTGCCGCCGGGCGAGTCCAAGCAGCAGCATACGCGTTATCTCAACATTCACGAGAACGACGAGCTCGACGAAGCCCAGTTCACCGCTTGGGTGAAGCAAGCCAGCCGATTGCCCGGCGAACGGATGTGAGCCGTCACATGGAACGACCTGCGTGCAGAAGCCACGCTGTGCCGCTGGTTCCGTAGGGGCAAACGCGCCCGGCCTTGCATACATGGCATTTCGCACCATGTTCCGGATGCGCGAACGGCGGCATGAGGTGGCGCCATGGCATCGCAGCCGGATTTTTCCAGCGAAACATTCAACCGGGATCCTGCCGCCGGCATTGCGATGCTGCGTGCCCGCGGCGAGGTTGTCGAGGTCAGGTTTCCGATCGTCGGCCGGGTCTGGCTGACGACGACCTACGATGCCGCCTCGGTGATGCTGAAGGAGAGCGCGACCTTCACGTTGCGCAAGGAGGACGGTGAAGTCGCCGGCCTGCGCTGGTGGATGCCGAAGTCGGTCACCGCCGTCGCCAACAACATGCTGACGATGGACGAGCCGGATCACACGAGGCTGCGCAGCATCGTGGACGAGGCATTCCGCCGCCGCGCGGTGCTCGACATGGAGCCGCACATCCGCGGCATCGCCGATCGCCTCGCCGACGAATTGTTCGCCGCGGGAAGCCCAGCCGATCTGATCCCGCGCTATGCCCGCATCCTGCCGGTCTCGGTGATTTGCGAGCTGCTCGGCTTGCCGCTGGCCGACCGGCCGACATTCATCGCCTGGGCCAATGCGATGACGCAGCTCAGAGGCCCGATCAGCTTCCTGCGTATGATGGGCTCGCTGTCGAAGATGCGAAAGTATCTCGCGCAGCAACTGCAGTTCGCGCGCGAGCGAGGCGGCGAGGGGCTGATCGCGGAACTGGTGCAGGTCGAGAAGGAAGCCGGTCGCATCACACCGGACGAAATGGTGTCGATGGTATTCCTGCTGCTCGGTGCGGGGTCGGAAACGACGACGCATCTGATCAGCGGATCGGTTTTCGAGTTGCTCAAGGACCCTGCGCGGCGCGACTGGCTCACAGCTGACTGGAGCCGCCTCGGCCTCGCGGTCGAGGAATTTCTGCGCTTCGTCTCGCCGGTGCAGTTCACCAAGCCGCGCTACGTCAGGCGCGACGTCGAATTCGGCGGCGTTCATCTGAAGAAGGGCGACCGGGTGATGGCGATGATCGCGGCCGCCAATATCGATCCCACGGCGCATGAGCATCCCGAACGAATGGATCTCGCACGCAAGCCGAACCGGCATGTCTCGTTCGGGACCGGAATCCATTTCTGCCTCGGCCACCAGCTGGCACGAATCGAGGCGGCATCTGCGCTGCAAGCGCTGTTCACGCGCTGGCCCGATCTCCGGCTCGCGGTGAAGCCCGAGCACATCCACTGGCGCGGCCGCCCCGGCATCCGCTCGATCGACAAATTGCCCGTCGTCGCGGGCAGTTGATGGCAGCTCTGCACGCGCGACCATTGCCTCGCCTCGGGAGTTTGGTGCTAGGCTGCACCAAAGCACGATGAATCGTCATCGCGCTTTGGATTGTTGTCCTGGCATGATCTCCGCGCAAACGCTTTGCGTTTGTCGCTAGGGAAAACCGCTTCGCGCTTTTCCGGATCATGCTCTGGTAACGTCAGAGGAAAACGTCGATGAGCGAACACACGACGGACAAGCGCGCGCGAGAGGCGTCTCGCAGACGATTTCTTCAGGCGGGTGCGGCATTGGCCGGAGGCTCCGCGATAGCTGGAGTTGCCGGTTCTCCTGCGCTTGCCGAGCAGGGAAATAATCTTCCGCCCAGCGTGCCGGAATGGATGAAAGCGCCTGGCGAGGCGATGGGAAGCCAGCCCTATGGCACGCCGTCGGTTCACGAGAAGGACGTCGTCAAGAACATCTCGAAGACGCTGCCGCAATATATCTCCGCCTCGGGCCGCACGCCGTTGCAGGAGCTCGACGGCATCATCACGCCGAACGGCCTGTTCTACGAACGCCACCATGGCGGCGTGCCGACCATCGATCCGGCCGAGCACCGGCTGATGCTGCACGGCATGGTCGATCGCCCGCTGGTGTTCACGATGGAGGACATCCGCCGCTTTCCGTCGCAATCGCGCATCCACTTCCTGGAGTGCTCCGGCAATCCCGTCTACACCAAGCCCTACGGCAAGACGGCTTCCGACCTCGTCGGCCTGCTGAGCTGCGCGGAATGGACCGGCGTGCCGCTGAAGACGGTGCTCGACGAAGCAGGCTTGCAGCCGGGCGCCAAATGGATCGTCGCCGAAGGCGCCGATGCCGCCGCGCTGACGCGCTCGATCCCGATCGAGCAGTGTCTCGACGACGCGATGCTGGTCTACAGCCAGAACGGCGAGCGGCTGCGTCCGCAACAGGGCTATCCGCTGCGCCTGTTGCTGCCCGGCTTCGAGGGCAACATGAACGTGAAGTGGCTGCGCCGCCTCAAGGTCACCGCCGAGCCGGCCTATTCGCGCGAGGAGACATCGAAATACACCGACCCGATGCCCGACGGCACGTCGCGCGAATTCACCTTCTACATGGAAGCCAAGTCGATCATCACGCGGCCGTCCGGCGGGCAGAAGCTGACCACGCACGGCTTCCACGAGATCACCGGGATCGCCTGGAGCGGCCACGGCAAGATCAAAAGCGTCGAGATCTCGCTCGACGAGGGCAAGAGCTGGCAGCAGGCGGAGCTTCAGGAGCCGGTGCTGACGCGCGCGCTCACGCGCTTCCGTTTGCCCTGGCACTGGGACGGCACTCCCGCAGTGATCCAGAGCCGAGCCATCGACGAGACCGGCTACACGCAGCCGACGCTGGCGGAATTGGTCAAGGTGCGCGGTATCAACTCGTTCTACCACAACAACGCGATCTGGCCCTGGCGCATCGACGCGAACGGCGAGGTGACCAATGCCCAGGCGTAACCTGAAGGCGGCGTTCGTCGTGGGTGCGATCGCGATGCTTGCCGCTGCTGCGCAGGCCGGCGATCGCTATGGCATCGGGCGTCCGGCAACGCCTGCCGGGATCGCGGGCTGGAACATCGATATCGGCCGCGATGGCTCCAACCTCCCGCCGGGCAGCGGCAGCGTCGAGCGCGGTCGCACCGTGTTCGCCGAGCAATGTGCGGCATGCCACGGCGACAACGGGCAGGGCGGCGTCGGCGACCGTCTGGTCGGCGGACAGGGCACGCTGGCCAGCCCGAAACCAATCCGCACCGTCGGCAGCTACTGGCCCTATGCCCCGACCCTGTTCGATTACATCCGCCGCGCGATGCCACAGAACGCGCCGCAATCGCTGAGCAATGAGGACGTCTACGCGGTGTCTGCCTACTCCTCAGCCTCAACGGCGTCGTCCCGGCCAATGCCGTGCTCGACGCCAAGTCGCTCGCCGCCGTCAAGATGCTGAACCGCGACGGGTTCGTCTCCGAGCCGCGGCCCGACGTGCATAATCACTGAGTAGCGAGCCACGACCGGTCGGCTCGCAGCATCGTGACGCAGTGGGTCCTGTGCCCGGGGAGGCGCCGCCACCATATGGTTTTGGGGGCGGCTCGGCCGGCCTTCGACAGGTTTCTATTGATCGACAGGAGTGGTCGTATGTCCGGATTGAGGGCGGTTGCAGCCGCCGTAGTGCTTGCAGGAATGACGTTTACTCCGGTCGTTGCCCAGATTTCGGAGCCGGCGCTGTTTGACGCGCAAAATCCCGGGCGCAGCGCAATCAACGGCGGCGCCCTGACGCCATGGGGTGAGGCTCAGGCGGCGGGGCAACGTAGCGGCAACCCGGAGAACGCCTACGGCGCCATGCCGCCGGCGCCGTCCTCGTCCTGCGCTCGCTACCGCTCGTTCGATCCGGCGTCCGGCACTTTCCTTGGCCGCGACGGCCGTCGCCATCCCTGCCAGTAGGGCCCGCCACGCCGCTTGGCGGTGGATAAGGGCTCCGGCTATCGCGCGGCGTGCGAACGCCCGCGCGTCGAGCGCGTTATAGTTCGCCGATCGTGGCGGGTCCCGCAGGGCCCGAGCGGCGGAGGGCTCTTGGCGTGACCGACATCCTGGCCGGCTTCTGGGATCGAAAATCGACCTCCGAGCTGTTGCGCGAAGCGGCGCGGGCCGACGGCGACGCGGAGACGCCGATCTTCAAACGCTCGCTCTCGGCGTTGCAACTGGTCACGCTCGGCATCGGCGGCATCATCGGTGCCGGCATCTTCGTGCTGACAGGGCACGCGGCCGCCGCCAATGCCGGCCCCGCTGTCACGCTCTCCTTCATGCTTGGCGCCGTCGCCTGCGCCTTTGCCGGCCTGTGTTACGCCGAGATGGCATCGACGGTGCCGATCTGCGGCAGCGCCTATACTTACGCCTATGCCACGCTCGGCGAATTGATCGCCTGGATCATCGGCTGGGACCTGATCCTCGAATACGCGGTCGGTGCGATCGCGGTCTCGGTCGGATGGTCCGGTTATTTCGTCAGCTTCATGCGCGATTTCGGCATCAACCTGCCGCAGCAATTCACCTCGGCGCCGCTCGCCTACGACGTCAACACCGGGGCCTGGTCGGCGACCGGCGCGGTCATCAACATCCCGGCGATGGCGATCATCGCTTTCGTCACCACGCTGCTCGTGGTCGGCATTCGCGAGTCCGCGCGCTTCACCGGCTTCGTCGTCGTGGTGAAGCTCGTCGTCATTGCATTGTTTCTCGCCGCCGCGGCCTCCTCGGTCTCGCTGGCGAACTGGGTGACGGCGGGCAATCCGGAGGGGGCGCTGATCCCGCCGAATGCCGGTCCAGGTGCATTCGGCTGGTCCGGCGTGGTCCGCGGCGCGGCGGTGGTGTTCTTCGCCTATATCGGCTTCGACGCGATCTCGACCGCGGCGCAGGAGGCGAAGACGCCGGAACGCGACATGCCGATCGGCATTCTCGGCTCGCTCGTGATCTGCGCCGCGCTCTATGTCGCCGTCGGTTTCGTGCTGACCGGCATCGTGCCGTACGACAAGCTCAGCGTGCCGGATCCGATCGCCGTCGGCATCGATGCGGTTGGCATCGGCTGGCTCGGTCCCTTCATCAAGCTCGGCATCCTGTTCGGGCTGACGTCGGTGATCCTCATCATGCTGCTGGCGCAGCCGCGGATCTTCCGCGCCATGGCGCATGACGGGCTGCTGCCGGGCCTTGCCGCAAAGATCCATCCGCGCTTCCAGACCCCCTATGTCTCGACCATCTTCGCCGGCACCGTCGCCGCCATTCTCGGCGGCCTGCTGCCGATCGGACTGGTCGGCGAACTCGTCTCGATCGGCACGCTGTTCGCATTCACCGTGGTCTCGATCGGAACGCTGGTGCTGCGCATCCGCGATCCGGAGTTGCTGCGCCCGTTCAAGGCTCCGGCAATCTGGCTGGTGGCCCCGGCTGCCGCCGGAACCTCGCTGTTCCTGATGTTCGGCCTGCCGCTCGACACCTGGATCAGGCTGGCGGTGTGGCTCGTGATCGGGCTGGTGATCTATGCGGCTTATGGCAGACGCCACAGCCGGCTGCGGGCGGGCGGTGAAGGCCGCGCGGGCCTATAGTGCGCGCGCGAGCGGCCTGCTAGGTTTGCGCGTTAAGATCGCATTATAAAGCCGCGATAGTCGGCGTAAGTCCCGGGAGGCCTCCATGCAAAATTCAACGGTGCGCGCGCGGTGGGTCGTCGCCGCGATAGTTTCGATCGGCATCGCGACGGCTGCTCCCGCGCGCGCCGCATCGGTTGCACCGGTCGCCGCCGAGAGCGGCATGGTGGTCTCCGCGCAGCATCTCGCGACGCAGGTCGGCATCGAGGTGTTGAAGCGCGGCGGCAACGCAATCGACGCGGCGGTTGCCGTCGGTTACGCGCTTGCGGTGGTCTATCCCGCCGCCGGCAATCTCGGTGGCGGCGGGTTCATGACCATCCAGCTTGCCGACGGCCGCAAGACCTTCCTCGATTTCCGCGAAACTGCACCGAAGGGTGCCACCGCCAACATGTATCTCGACAAGGACGGCAAAGTCATCGACGGCCTGTCGACCAAGGGGCACCTCGCCGTCGGCGTGCCGGGCTCGGTGGCCGGCATGGAATATGCGCGTGAGAAGTACGGCACGATGAAGCGCGCGGACGTGATCGCGCCGGCGCTGCAACTCGCCGAGGACGGCTTCCTGCTGGACCAGGGCGACATCAGCATGTTCCAGACCGCGACCAAGGATTTTCAGGACGATCCGGCCTCGGCCGCGATCTTCCTCAACAACGGCAAGCCGTTCCAGGTCGGCGAGCGGCTGACGCAGCACGAACTCGCCGAGACGCTGCGCGAGATCAGCAAGCGCGGCACCGATGGTTTCTACAAGGGGTGGGTGGGGGCGGCCATCGTCGCCTCGAGCCAGGCCGGCAAGGGCCTGCTCACCCAGGAGGACCTCGACAATTACAAAGTCCGTGAGCTCGCGCCGGTCGAATGCGACTATCGCGGCTATCACGTGGTCTCGGCGCCGCCGCCAAGCTCGGGTGGCGTTGTCATCTGCGAGGTGCTGAACATCCTCGAGGGCTATCCGCTGAAGGAGCTCGGCTACCACTCAGCGCAGGCGGTGCACTACCAGATCGAGGCGATGCGCCACGCCTATGTCGATCGCAACAGCTATCTTGGCGACCCGGACTTCGTGAAGAACCCGCTCGAGCGCCTGCTCGACAAGAATTACGCCGCCAAGGTTCGCGCCGCGATCGACCCGGCCAAAGCCGGCGTGTCCAAGGATATCAAGCCCGGCGTTCCGCCGCACGAGGGCAGCAACACCACGCATTACTCGATCGCCGACAAGGACGGCAACGCGGTGTCGGTCACCTACACGCTCAACGATTGGTTCGGCGCCAAGGTGACCGCGGCCAAGACCGGCGTGCTCCTGAACGACGAGATGGACGACTTCACCGCCAAGATCGGCGTGCCGAATCTGTACGGCCTGGTGCAGGGCGAGGCCAATTCGATCGTCCCGGGCAAGCGCCCGCTGTCCTCGATGAGCCCGACCATCGTCACCAGGGACGGCAAGCCGGTCATGGTGGTGGGCACGCCCGGCGGCAGCCGCATCATCACGGCCGTGCTGCTGACGATGATCAACGCCATCGACTACGGCATGAATGCGCAGGAGGCCGTGGACATGCCGCGTTTCCACCAACAGTGGCTTCCGGAGGCCACCAATCTCGAGGATTACACGCTGTCGCCGGATACGCGGAAAATGCTGGAAGGCATGGGCCACAAATTCGGCCCGCCGCAGCCGGCCAACCACCTCGCGGTGATCGTCGTCGGCGCGCCATCGCTGGGCGGCGAGCCGGTCGGCAACAACCGCTTCTACGGCGCGAATGATCCGCGCCGCAATTCGGGGCTGGCGGCCGGCTACTGATTGTCGTTGTGCGATCGCGCGGCGGCCGGGCACGGCTCGCCGCCCGGTCGATCTCGCCTCAGGCGACGGCGCTCGATCTGCCGTCGTCGTGCCCGCCGGTCAGCAGCAAGCGACGGCGGATCGCATCCTCGATCAGGGCCAGCGATTGCCTGGCTTCGCGTGCCTCGGCTTCGGCGGCCTGGGCGCGGAATTCGGCGGCATCGAGCTGCTCCTGCTGCGACTCGATGCGCCGCCTGGCCTCCTCGAGTGCCCGGGAGGCGTCCCTCAGCTTACGCTCGGTGGCGGCGATGATTTCGAGCTGCGCCTGTTCGGCGGCCTCGGCGCGGGCCTCGCCGGCGCGGGCCCTGTCCTCGATGCTGCGGAACAGATCCGCCGCCTGATAGACGAGGTCCAAGGCCTCGGTGCCCATCGCCGATGTGGGTGGTTTCGGAAATCCGACGATATTCGGGTCGACGGCAAACGGCCGTTTAAATCCGCGCAGTGCCATGCAAGTCAGCCCCTCGCGAGTCGCGTGTATCCCAACAACTTGGGGTAGTTATAGTTAATGGGTCGTTAATCGGATGGGCCAGCCGGCACTGTCCACCGGTTTCTGATGCCGCAGTCTCCGTAACGGCAGCCGGGTAGTGGAAGCGGTGGGCTGGACCCGCGCTTTTCTTTCGCGGCGGGCTCACCGCGCAAGCGCCGCGATTGCAGGCCGAGGCACGCTCGGCGCGTACGCGGGCGAATCGAGGGACGGAGGCTGGAAGGCCGGCGCAGTTCTGCGGAGCATCCCCGGGGGCGGGACAGCTGATTTGGCTGCGCGCGCGACCCGGGCTCTATGGCATAAGTTTGACGTCTGATGCGGTTTAATTCTCCAGTGTTGAATTGCAGGTCCATGGTGCGACCGATATACCGGGCCGCCTAAGTGGCACGCAGCGCACTCAGAACGAGCGACGTATTCGCCACGGAAAATCTGGTCGATGAAATTTCTGTTGCGGTTCTTCGGGTTCCTGTTCACCGCAGGAACCATCCTGTTCCTGGCCGGTCTGGCCGCGGTCGCAGGGCTGTTCTGGCATTTCTCCAAGGACCTGCCCGACTATTCGCAGCTCCAGAACTACGAGCCGCCGGTGATGACCCGCGTGCACGCGGCGGATGGATCGCTGCTGGGCGAGTTCGCCAAGGAGCGGCGGCTCTATCTGCCGATCCAGGCCGTACCGAAGCTCGTGATCAACGCGTTCCTCGCGGCCGAGGACAAGAATTTCTACGAGCACGGTGGCGTCGACTACACCGGCATGGCGCGCGCCGGCGTGGCCTACATCCAGAACTTCGGGTCCAACCGCCGTCCGCAGGGTGCTTCCACGATCACCCAGCAGGTCGCCAAGAACTTCCTTCTGACCAACGAGGTGTCGTTCACCCGCAAGATCAAGGAAGCCCTGCTGGCGATGCGAATCGAGCGGGCCTATTCCAAGGACAAGATCCTCGAGCTCTATCTCAACGAAATCTATCTCGGCCTCGGCGCCTACGGCATCGCGGCGGCGTCGCTGGTTTATTTCGACAAGTCCGTCAATGAACTGACCGTTGCCGAAGCGGCCTACCTGGCGGCGCTGCCGAAAATGCCGGCCAGCCTGCATCCGGTGCGCAACCATGCGCGCGCGGTCGAGCGCCGCAACTATGTGATCGACCGCCTGCAGGAGAACGGCTGGATCACCGCTGCCGACGCCGACAAGGCGCGCAAGGACCCGCTGACCGTCACCAACCGCAGCAACGGCGCGCACACCTTCGCCGGCGAATATTTCTCCGAAGAAGTCCGCCGCGACATCTTCGAGCGCTATGGCGAGAAGAAGCTCTACGAGGGCGGCCTGTCGGTGCGCACCACGCTGGATCCCAAGATCCAGGTGATGGCGCGCAAGAGCATGGTGGCAGGGCTCGTGAACTATGACGAGCAGCAGGGCTATCGCGGCGCGATCCAGAAGCTCGATCTCACCAGTGACTGGGGCGTTCCGCTCGCCGAGATCAAGTCGCTCTCGGACATCTCGCCATGGCGGATGGCGGTGGTGCTGGAGAGCAACGACCAGTCGGCGCGGATCGGCTTCCAGCCCGGCCGCGAGCTCGGCGGCGCCATCAGCAAGCAGCGCGAGACCGGCATCGTCACACTGGAAGGCGTGCGATGGGCGCGGGCGCTGTCCGGCCCGTACAAGGGCAAGACGCCGACATCGGTGGCGCAGGTGCTGCAGCCCGGCGACGTGATCTACGCCGATCCGCTGTTCACCAAGGACGGCAAGGCCGTCGAAGGCCAGTACCGGCTGCGCCAGGTTCCCGAACTGTCGGGCGCGATGGTGGCAATGGATCCGCACACCGGCCGTGTGCTCGCGATGGTCGGCGGATTCTCGTTCGACCAGAGCCAGTTCAACCGCGCGACGCAGGCCTACCGGCAGCCCGGCTCGACCTTCAAGCCGATCGTCTATTCGACGGCGCTCGACAACGGCTACACCGGGTCGAGCGTGCTGATGGACGCGCCGATCGAGATCGATCAGGGGCAGGGCAACATCTGGCGCCCGGAAAACTTCGATGCCGGCAAGTATATGGGGCCGATGACCCTGCGTAACGCGCTGCGGCTGTCGCGCAACACGGTGACGGTGCGGCTCGCGCAGGAGATCGGCATGCCGCTGATCAGCGAATACGCCAAGCGCTATGGTGTCTATGACGAGCTGCCGAACTATCTCGCCTATTCGCTCGGCGCCGGCGAGACCACGGTGATGCGGATGGCCACGGCCTATTCGATGATCGCCAATGGCGGCGTCCGTGTGAAGCCGACCCTGATCGACCGCATCCAGGACCGCTACGGCCACACCATCTTCAGGCACGACCAGCGCGAATGCCGCGGCTGCGACGCGCCGGAAGGCTGGAAGAACCAGCCCGAGCCGCAGCTCGTCGACCGCCGCGAACGCGTGCTCGACGCGATGACCGCCTACCAGATCACCTCGCTGATGGAAGGCGTGATTCAGGCCGGTACCGGCACCGCGCTGAAGGACGTCGGCAAGCCGCTCGCCGGCAAGACCGGCACCTCGAACGAGGCCAAGGACCTCTGGTTCGTCGGCTTCTCGCCGGACCTCGTGGTCGGTCTCTATGTCGGCTACGACAAGCCGCGCTCGCTCGGCCGCAACGCGCAGGCCGGCCATACCGCTGCGCCGATCGCGCGCGACTTCCTGAAGCTCGCGCTCGCCGACAAGCCCGCCACCCCGTTCAAGCAGCCGGTCGGCATCCGGCTGGTCTTGGTCGATGCCAAGACCGGCCTGCGCGCCGCGCCTGGCCAGAAGGGCGTGGTGCTGGAAGCCTTCAAGCCGGGCCAGGCGCCGCCGTACTATGATCCGACGCTGGTCGCCGGCACCGACGTGATCGACGGGACCCAGCAGGCAATCCCGCCGGATGCGGATCGCGCCGTGATGCGGTCAGGGACGGGCGGGCTGTACTGACGCCCGGCCGGCAGGGACTCCGCCAATTGCCATCTGTTCAGTCTCTTGCACCGCCGTGGCAACACGGCGGTGCGGCGCTTTGTCAGGGCGCGTCACGCCGCCGAAGTTGAACGTGCCGCTCGCGGCGCCGACTCAAAATTGAGCCCTCGGAGAAGCAGGAAACGCGGCGTTCACGTTGCGTCGAAGGCGTCGGGCGCGTGTTAGGCCGTGAATCGCAATGATCAAGGCGCTGGTTGCTGTAGTTCGGGTGATTTGGACCGTTATCGTGGTTGGCGCGGCAACCCTGATGGGCGCGGTCCTTGGATGGGGGTGGCACGGCTGGATTGGTGCCATCGCGCTCGGCACCGTCGGATTTGGCCTTGGAGCCCTGCTTGCAGCCCATCCTGAGCTGCTCCTTGGAGTACTCGCCGAAATGTAACACCTTTGGCCGACCGCTGATCGGCCGGCAACTTTCGCGCCCGTCCATCGCCATCAATGCTTGCCAAGCGTGGGACCAAGCGGGTAGAAGGTCGCTCTCGCGCGGGTGCTGATTTGGCAGGCGAACCCGCTGCACCGAGATGTCCAGTCATCCAGCTAAGCTGTTGATACCACGGGTAATTCTTGGGGAATGGTGTAACGGTAGCACAACAGACTCTGACTCTGTTTGTCTTGGTTCGAATCCAGGTTCCCCAGCCAATCTGCCTCAATGGCTCCGATCATTCTCTGAAATCCTGATGATTGTTCGTTGCTGTCTGCAGGCGACGGCGGGCCGGCCGCGACACGGCATCTGCCATCACGGCATCCAGGGTGGATTAGTGCGGCGTATTCCACCATGGTCTCGCGCGCCTGGTGCGGCCGGTTGCGACAGAGGTTTAAGCTGATGGACGAGATTGTTTATGCCCGCGAAGCGTCGATCGGCGTCGATGAGTTCATCGAGGTGCTGCGCCAGTCGGGGCTCGGCGAACGGCGGCCGCTAGCGGATACCGAGCGGATGGCGCGCATGATCGCCAATGCCAACCTAATCGTGACGGCGCGCAAGGCGCACCGGCTCGTCGGCGTCTCGCGCGCGCTGACCGATTTCGCCTATTGCTGCTATCTGTCGGACCTTGCCGTCGATCGGGCGTATCAGGGGCACGGCATCGGCAAGCGCCTGATCGCGGAAACGCGGCGCCACGCCGGACCTGAATCGATGTGCCTGTTGCTGTCGGCGCCGGACTCGATGAGCTTCTACAAGGCGATCGGCATGCCGCAACCCGACAACGCGTTTCTCTACAAGCGCGAGCGATAGCGCAGGCGGCGATCTTTGCCGCGCTACTTGATCTTGTCGTACACCGTCGCGAAGTCGCCGAGCGGCATCGGGATGCTGATGGTTTCCTTGCCGAGATTCTGGAACGACACCTTGAGCTGCTTGCCCGATTTCAGCTGGGTCAGGACATCGGGCGCGATCGGCGCGTTGATGTAGCAGCCGCGCGCCTCGCAGGTCTGGATCGGCACGTCGACGGCCTTGCCTTCGTCGACCTGCAGCTTGGCGCCGACGGGCAGGTTCAGGCCGAGCGGAAGCTGGATCAGCGCAACCGGCGTGCGGGTGTCGCCGGGAACGCGGATGTTGACCAGCACGATGAGCTGGCCGGTCTTGGTGAGAACGGCGGTCTGCTCCATGGCACATTCGAGCGACGCGTCGCGGCTCGCGCTGGTGCAGCGCGCGACCCAGCCGGTATTGTTGCCGGATGCATCACCTTGGAGCGCGGCGGGAGCAGCTGCCGGAACCGGTGCGGGCGCAGTCTTGCCCTTGGGCGTCTGGGCGTGGCCAAGGCCGGCCGCGCCGAACACGGTGAACAGGACGAAAAGCGACTTTACGACAATCTTCACGATACCGGCTCCGCAATGAACATCTTTCGGATGTGCCGGTATGGCGGCAAAAGTCAAGTCACTCGGCGGCCTGCTTGACCGATCGGTCCTCGCCACCGTCGGCGTCGTGGTCGGCGCGCGGCGAGCGGCCCCAGTTCGCAAACGCGTTGGAGAGCCGATCGAGATAGAGATAAACCACCGGCGTCGTGAACAGCGTCAGCGCCTGGCTGACGATCAGGCCGCCGACCATGGCATAGCCGAGCGGCTGGCGGATTTCGGAGCCGGTGCCGGTCCCGAGCATCAGCGGCACGCCGCCAAGCATGGCGGCCATCGTCGTCATCATGATCGGGCGGAAGCGGAGCAGGGCAGCCTGACGGATTGCCGCCACCGGCTCCATGTGCTGATCGCGCTCGGCGGCGATCGCGAAGTCGACCATCATGATGCCGTTCTTCTTCACGATGCCGATCAGGAGGATGATGCCGATCAGCGCGATCAGCGAGAAGTCGAAGCCCGCGGCCATCAGGATCGCCAGCGCGCCGACGCCGGCCGAGGGCAGCGTCGACAGAATGGTGATCGGGTGGATGTAGCTCTCGTAGAGAATACCCAGGATCAGGTAGACGACCACGAGCGCCGCCAGGATCAGCAGCGGCACGCTTGACAGCGACTGCTGGAACGCCTGCGCGGTGCCCTGGAAGCTCGAGCTCAGGGTCGGCGGTGCGCCGAGGTCGACCATGGCCTTCTGCACCGCTTCCGTCGCCTGACCTAGCGCGACACCCTGCGCCAGGTTGAACGAGATGGTGATCGCCGGGAACTGGCCCTGGTGGCTGATCGACAGCGGCCGCACCGGCACGGTGGTCCATTTCGCAAAGGTCGACAGCGGCACCTGTTCGCCGGTCAGCGGCGACTTGATGTAGATGTTGTTCAGCGTGTCGATCGAGCCCTGCAGCTCAGGCAGCACCTCGAGGATGACGTGGTAGCTGTTGAGCTGGGTGAAGTACTGCGTCACCTGGCGCTGGCCGAACGCGTCATAGAGTGTGTCGTCGATCAGCTGCGGCTGGATGCCATAACGCGAGGCGGTGTCGCGGTTGATCTTCAGCTCCACCGTGGTGCCGTTGGTCTGCTGGTCGGTGGCGACGTCGCGCAGTTGCGGCAGCGTCTGCATCTTACCGAGGATCTTCGGCGCCCATTCGTTCAGCTCGGCAAGGTTGGCATCCTGCAGCGTGAACTCGAACTGGGTACGGGTCGGGCGGCCGCCGAGGCGGACGTCCTGCGCGGCCTGCATGAACAGCCGGGCACCGAGCACCTTCTCCAGCTTCGGCCGCAGCCGGGCGATGATCTGCTGCGCGTTGGCATCGCGCTCGTTCAGCGGCTTCAGCGTGATGAACATGTTGCCGTTGTTGCCGGCCCGGCCGCTGCCGCCGATCGCCATCGCCACCGTCGCCACGCCAGGATCCTGCATGACGATCTTGCTGAGCTGCTCCTGCTTGCCCTTCATTTCAGCGAAGGAAATGTCCTGGTTGGCCTCCGAAGTCGCGGTGATCAGGCCGACGTCCTGCTGGGGGAAGAAGCCTTTCGGGATGATGACGAACATGTAGATCGACAGCGCGAGCGTTGCGAAGAAGATCATCAGCGTCGTGAACTTCCAGCGCAGTGCAAGGTCGAGCACGGTTTCATAGCCACGCAGCATCGCGTCGAAGCCGCGCTCGCTGAGCTTGTAGAGACGGCCGTGCCGCTCCTCATTGTGGGCGCGCAGGAAGCGCGAGGCCATCATCGGGGTCAGCGTCAGCGACACGAACATCGAGACGAAGATGGTCATCGCCAGCACTACCGCGAATTCGCGGAACAGGCGGCCGATGATGCCGCCCATCAGCAGCAGCGGGATCAGCACCGCGACCAGCGAGATGCTGATCGAGACGATGGTGAAGCCGATTTCCTTGGAACCCTTGAAGGCGGCCGCCATCGGCCGCTCGCCGTCCTCGATATAGCGGCTGATGTTCTCGAGCATCACGATGGCGTCGTCGACCACGAAGCCGACCGCGATCGTCAGCGCCATCAGCGACAGATTGTCGAGCGTGTAGCCGAAGATCCACATCAGCGCGCAGGCGCCCAGCAACGCCAGCGGCACCGTCACGGCAGGGATGACGGTGGCCCAGAAGCTGCGCAGGAAGGCGAAGATCACCATCACGACCAGGAAGATGGTCAACAGCAGGGTGAACTGGACGTCCTCCACCGCGGCGCGGATCGTGGTGGTGCGGTCAGAGATGACCTCGATCTTGACCGCCGGCGGAATGGCCGCGACCAGCCGCGGCAGCGCCGCCTTGATCTTGTCGACGGTGTCGATGACGTTGGCGCCGGGCTGCTTGAAGATGACGAGGAACACGCCGCGCTTGCCGTTGGCCCAGGCGGCCTGCTTGGCGTCTTCCGGCCCGGTCACGGCCTGGCCGATGTCGCGGATCCGGAGCGGTCCACCGTTGCGGTACGCGATGATGACGTTGTTCCAGGGCTCCGCCGTGAGCAACTGGTCGTTGGCATAGATGGTGTAGGCGCGGGTGGCGCCGTCGATGTTGCCCTTCGGGCTGTCGACGGTTGCGATGTTGATGGCGGCGCGGACATCCTCCAGCGACAGGCCTTTCGCGACCAGCTTGGCCGGGTCGATCTGGACGCGGACCGACGGCTTCTGCTGGCCGCCGATGATGACCTGCGCGACGCCGGAGATCTGGCTGATCTGCTGGGCAAGCTGGGCGTCGACGGAATCGCTGACCGTCGTCAGCGGCAGCGTGTCCGAGGTGGCCGACAGCAGCATGATCGGCGCGTCCGCCGGATTGACCTTGCGATAGGTCGGCGGCGAGGGAAGGTTCTTCGGCAACTGGCCGCTGGCGGCGTTGATGGCGGCCTGCACGTCGTTGGCGGCGCCGTCGATCGAGCGGTTGAGGTCGAACTGGATCGTGACCGATGCCGTGCCGAGATAGCTCGTCGAGGTCATCTGCGCGATGCCGGGGATTTGCGCGAACTGGCGCTCCAGCGGCTGGGCGACCGAACTCGCCATCGTCTCCGGGCTGCCGCCCGGCAGCGACGCGGTGATCTGGATGGTCGGGAAGTCGACTTGCGGCAGCGGCGCCACCGGAAGCAGGGGGTAGGCGACGAGGCCGACAAACAGGATGCCGGCCATCAGCAGCGAGGTGCCGATGGGGAAGCGAATGAATGGTGCGGATATTCCGTCGCTCATTCCTGCGTAACCTTCGACTGGGACTGGTCCGAGCTCGCCACCGCCGTCGTCACCAGGGTTCCCGGCGAGACCTTGTACTGGCCCGCGGTGATCACCTGCTGTCCCGGCGACAGGCCTTCTTCGATCACCGACTTGCCGTCGATCGACTGGCTGACCTTGAGCTTGCGGAGCTCGGCCTTGTTCTCCTGATTGACTGAATACGCGTACAGGCCTTCGGTGCCATGCTGCACCGCGTCATCCGGCACGACGGTGGCATCCTTCAATGTCCGGACCAGGAGCCGGGTCGAGACCGACTGGCCCGGCCACAGCGCATGGTCCTTGTTATCAAACACCGCCTTCAGCCGGACAGTCCCGCTTGTGGTATCGACCTGATTGTTGATCAGCGCCAGGGTTCCAGTCGACAGCACCCGCTTGCCGTCGGTGGTCAGGGCAATGGTCTTGGGCGGCGCCACGGCCAATGCCGCCTTGATATCGGGCAGCTGGTCTTCCGGCGCGGTGAAGATCACGGTGATCGGCTCGATCTGGGTGATCGTCACGATGCCGGTCTGGGCCGAGGCGTTGACGATGTTGCCGATATCGACCAGTCGCAAGCCGACGATGCCGTCGATCGGCGACTTCACGGTGGTGTAGTCGACTTGGGTCTGCGCGTTGAAGATGGCAGCGTCGTCGGCCGTGATCTGCGCCGTGAGCTGAGCCACGGTGGAGCGCTGGGTGTCGAGCTGTTGGCGCGTCGCGAACTCGCCGAGCTTGGTGTAGCGCTGCAGGTCGAGATTGGCGTTGGCGAGGTTGGCCTCGTCCTGAGCCTTCTTGGCCTTGGCCTGGTCGAGCGTTGCCTGATAGGGCCGCGGATCGATCTCAATCAGCGTGTCGCCCGCCTTGACGAATTGGCCTTCCTTGAAGGCGATCTTGGTGATCTGGCCGTCGACCCGGGTGCGGACCTGGACGGTGTTGAACGCCTGCACCGTGCCGAGACCGGTCAGGTAGACCGGGAAGTCGGCCTTCTCGACCGGCGAGATCTTGACCGGAACGGCCGGGCGCTGCTGGGCGGCACGCTTCTGCGCGGCCTCGGCCGCCAGCTTGTTGTCGGAATATTTTTGCCAGCCGAAATATCCGGCCGCGCCAACCGCAGCGATCACTAAAACCCAACCGATGGTGCGTGACTTTGACATGCGGACTCTTGGGTTCGACGTAACAATAAAGGCCGATCGCAACGGTTCACAGAGCTTGCGGATATAATATGCGTGCACTTAATGTGTAAACACACCAAGGCTTGAGAATCCTAAACATTTGGAAAGGTTTAGGCCAGAAACGAGCAGAAACATTCCGGCTGGGAAACGCACCGAGGACCCCTATGTCGCTCGACCTCAAACGCCAGTTCATTGCGCAGCTTGTCGAGAGTTCCAGGCTGCTGCGCAATTATATCGATCATCGCGCCAAGGCGCGAGGCACCACGCGCGCGCAATGGATCGTGCTCTTCCGCCTGCGCGAGCAGGAAGGACTGTCCCAGGTCGACCTTGCCGACGTACTCGAATTGCAGCCGATCTCGCTGGTGCGGCTGCTTGACCGCCTTGTCGAGCATGGCCTGCTCGAACGCCGTCCCGACCCCAGGGATCGCCGCGCCAATCGTCTATTCCTGACCAGGACCGGGCGCCGCCTCGTCGACGATCTCGACAGTCTGCGCGATGCGATCGCCGGCGACGTGCTGCGCGACGTATCAGACAAACATGTCGAGAGTGGCCTCGCCACGCTTCGCGAGGTCAAGGATCGCATCAAGGCGCTCGGCGAGGACGCCGAGCACATCGCCGCGAAATAGCGCGCGTCGCGTCGCGCGCAGTCCTGCGCTCGGTCCCCAGGTTGCGGTTCGCGCGACGCGGTTGAAACGCCGCGGGATGTCGTTCATATCGCGCAGCGACGGTGCGAGAGGATGAGGGTAGCGATGGATGAGTTGAACGGGCGAATGATGGCTTGCCAGATCCTGGTCACCGGATTGATCGCGCGCGTCGCCAACGAGCAGCGTGATCCGCTGCGCTTTCTCACCGACTTCCGCGACGAGGTCAAAGCGGTCGTCGACGGCGTCAATATCGCCGGCCTCGAGAACAGCGACCGTGTGCGGCAGGTCGCGCAGCGGACCATCGACGAGCTGTTTTCGCTGATGAAGCCGCCAAGCGCCGAGTGATTGTCGGCTACAGTTTAGAACCGCTATTAGAACGCTTAAAAACTTGAGCTTAGAACGATTTCAAACCGCAGATTAGAATCCCTTTGAACTGGGGCGATTCAAGCAAACTGTGGCGCTGATCGCATTGATAAAAAAGGTCACGCTCGATAACCGGAGGAGACAGTTCGTCGCACGTGATTTCGCGACGAATTTGCTTTCTGGGGGCGTGCAAGACAATGAGCAATGTGAAGGCGCCGAGATCGCTGCGCTTTGAAGCGGCGATCGGTTCGGCTGATGATACGGGTTATTCCGCGTCGAAGGTCTCCGCAGTCGCGAGCCTGATCGCGGTGGCGTCGTTCTCGGGGGCCGAAGCGCAGCAGACCAACCTGCCGCCGGTGAATGTCGATGCCCCGGTCGCGCGCCCGCGGCCCGTCTCCTCCAAGCCGACGTCGGACCAGGTCCGCGCCCGCAACGCGCTGCGCCGCGCCGCGCGCCGCAGCAATCAGCAGGCCCAGCAGGCGCCGGTGCCGTTTCCCAATGCCGGCGGTCTTCCCGCCGACCGCGATCGCTATGCGGATCCGGCCGCGCCGTACAAGGGCGACCGTCTGCAGGCATCCGGGAAGTATCCCGAGCCGATCCTGAACACGCCGAAGTCGGTCACGGTGCTGACCAAGGACGTGCTCGAGGACAAGAACGCGACCTCGCTGAAGTCGGCGATCCTGTCGACGGCCGGCGTGACGCTCGGCACGGGCGAGGGCGGCAACGCGTTCGGCGACCGCTTCTTCATCCGCGGCTTCGACGCCCGCAACGACATCTTCATCGACGGCGTGCGCGATGCCGGCGTCAGCGTCCGCGAGAACTTCTTCACCGAGCAGGTCGAGATCCTGCGCGGCCCGGGCTCGTCCTTTGCCGGCCGCGGCACCACGGGCGGCGCGATCAACATCGTCACCAAGCAGGCGACGACCGAGAACAGCTTCTACAACATGGACACCTCGTTCGGCACCGATCGCACCAAGCGGGTGACGCTCGATGTCAACCAGGTGATCAGCCCGACGCTGGCGATCCGCGCCGGCGGCCTGTTCCAGGATGCCGGCGTCGCCGGCCGCAGCTATGTCACCGACAATCGCGATGGCGCATTCGTCGCCGGAACGTGGAAGCCGGTCGATGCGGTGAAGATCACCGGCAACTATATCCATACCGAGCTCACCGGCATCCCGGATTTCGGCGTGCCGTACTACCGGCCGAGCACCGCGAGCACGGCCGGCGGCCCGTTCCCGGATTTCGGCGTCAACCGCAACAATTTCTACGGCTTCGTCAACCGCGACTTCTTCAGGACCGGGCAGGACATCGGCACGATCAACGCCGAGGTGCAGATCACGCCGGACCTCGTGATCAGCAACAAGATCCGGGAATCGCGCTCGACCCAGAACTACATCGGCACGCTGCCGGAATCGCCGGTGCTGACCAATCCGCTCTCGGCCTCGACATTGACCGCGAATCCGCAGAGCCGTTACCAGGTCACCGACGTGTTCGCCAACCAGACCGAAGCGACCTACAAATTCAACGACGGCGCCGGCTTCAAGCACACAGCGCTTGCCGGATTCGAGTATGACAACGAAAGGTCATCGATCGACAAGTATCTTGGTCTGAACTCGGAAGCGCTGCCTGGCGGGTTCAGCGGCGGCGGATCGCTCTCTGGCGTCAGCGTGTTCAATCCGCAATACACCAACATTCCGTTCCCGATTCCGTCGGGACTGTCCGGGCTGCCAACCAAACTCACCATCGACACCAAGAGTGTCTATGTCATGGATAGCGCCAACTACAACGATCTCGTGATCCTCAACGGCGGCGTCCGCTATGACGATTACAACATCAAGACCAGTGGCTATGGTACGGTCAATGGTGTCGCCAACGTTTTCGGTCAGCAGCAGCAAGACTACGGCATGCCGAACTTCAACCTTGGCCTGACGCTCAAGCCGTTGCCGAACGGGAGCGTCTATGCCGCCTATGCCACGTCATCCAACCCGGTCGGCGCGGAATTTGACGGTTCGAGCATTCAGTATGGTGGCCTCGCGCCGGTCCTCAACGGCAATCCAAGCCAGATCTTCGGGCCGGAGAAGAACAAGGCGATTGAAGTCGGCACCAAGTGGGAGTTGTTCGACCGCCATTTGCTGGTGACTGCTGCGCTGTTCCAGACCGAGAAGGAGAACGCGCGCGAATCCATGAACGTCACCGCGGCGACCGCAACCGCAGCATGTCCCTATCCGGCCGGCACGACTGGAACCGTCTCCTGCATAAGCGCCGGCGCGGCCTATCGCATCCGCGGCATCGATCTCGGAGTGGGTGGCAAGCTCACCGACAAGTGGAGCATGTTCGGCGGTCTGGTGTTAATGCAGTCGGAAGTGACCAAATCGAACATTCCGCCAGCGAACACGACTCTGTACACCACGAATGTTGGCCTGCCGCTCTCCAACGTGGCGCATCAGTCGTTCAGCATGCTGACGAAGTATCAGCTCACCGACATGTGGGAGCTTGGCGGGCAGGCGGTGTATCGCTCCAAGGTCTATGGCGGCACCTTCCTTGCCGCCAACCAGGGCACCTCGATTCCGAGCTACTGGCGCTTCGACGCCTTCGCCGAGGCAAAGATCGACAAGCACTGGACCATGAAGCTGTTCGTCAACAACATCTTCGACAAGCGCTACTACGACGCGCTGTACCAGAGCGCTGCGCCATTCGTGCTCGAGGCACCGGGGCGCGCTGCGTATCTGGTTGTGTCTGCGCGTTACTGACGGAGGCCTCGCGGCACAAGATGCTGGTCTGTATTCCCAACGTATTGAGCAGGGCTGATGTGGCGGACTTCCGCCGCATCATGGACGCCAGCGATTGGGAAGACGGCCGCTCGACCGCCGGTGCTGCTTCCGCGATGGTCAAGCGCAACGAGCAGCTGCCGCCCGACAGCGAGGTCGCGCGGCAGCTCGGCAACCGGATCCTGTCGGCGCTGTCGGCAAGCCCGCGCTTCATCTCGGCGGCGATCCCGTTTCAGATATTTCCACCCTTGTTCAATCGCTACGCCGCAAGCGACGGGCACCATTTCGGCCTGCATGTCGACAATGCGGTGCGGGGGGACAGGCTGACGGGCCTGCGGATCCGCACCGACCTGTCGGTCACGCTGTTTTTATCGGAGCCGGAAGACTATGATGGCGGCGAGCTGGTCATCGAGGACCTCTACGGATCGCATGAAATCAAGCTGCCGGCGGGTGATCTCGTGGTTTATCCTGCTTCCAGCTTGCATCTGGTCACGCCGGTCACGCGGGGCGTGCGGGTAGCATCTTTTTTCTGGCTGCAGAGCATGGTACGGGATGCCCACGCGCGCAGCCTGATCTTTGATCTCGATACCGCGATCCAGGCTCTGGTGGAGCGGCTGGGGCGCGATGACCCTGAAACGGTCAAATTGACCGGGATTTATCACAACCTGATCCGTCACTGGGCTGAAGTGTAACTGATGATGACATTCAAGTTCCCCGCTGCATCCGCCATGATCGCCTCGCTGGCGATGCTGATGCTGGCCGCTCCGTCTTCGGCGCAGCAGCAAACGGCGCCTGTCGCGCAGCCCGCGCCCGTGACCCGGCCTCAGACCGCACCCGTGGCGCAACCGCAGGCGGCCCAGCCTGCAACGGCCCAGCCTGCGGCTGCCCAGGCCGCGCCGGTGGTCCAGCCGGCGCCCGCCGCGCCGCAGGCACAGGTGGCGCCGGCACCGGCCGCCGCGGCTCCGGCACCGGCTGCCCTCGATGCGTCGCCGGCCGCGCCCGCGAGCGGCGACGGCAAGGCCCTGAAGTCGACCGCGACCGGCCTGCACGAATTGTCGCCGTGGAACATGTTCTTGAACGCCGACATCATCGTGAAGGCGGTGATGCTCGGTCTCGCCTTCGCGTCGCTCGTGACCTGGACCGTGTTCATCGCCAAGATGGTCGAGCTGACCGTCGCGCAAAGCAAGCTGCGCGGAGCGCTCGCCAAGATCGCTGAATCGCGGTCGCTGGCGGAAGCGCAGTTCGCGCTGGGCGCCAAGGGCACCGTGCTGTCGTCGTTCATCGGCGCCGCGATGCGCGAAGGGCGTCTGTCGGCTGGCATCTCCAGCGATGCCGGCATCAAGGAGCGTGCGGCGTCGAGCTTTGCCGAGATCGTGCGCGCCGAAGCCCGCAAGATCCGCATCGGCATGGGCCTGCTCGCGACCATCGGCGCAACGTCGCCGTTCGTCGGCCTGTTCGGCACCGTGTGGGGCATCATGAACAGCTTCATCGGCATTTCGAAGTCGCAGACGACGAACCTTGCCGTGGTGGCGCCGGGTATCGCGGAAGCGCTGCTCGCCACCGCGATCGGCCTCGTCGCGGCGATCCCTGCCGTGATCATCTACAACCATTTCTCGCGCGTCACGAAGGTGTATCTCGAGCTCGTCAACCGCGCCTCGGGCGCCGCGGGACGGCTGCTGTCGCGCGATCTCGATCGCACCCATGGCAGCATTCCCGGCGAGGTTCCGCGCAGTGCGCATGGGCGCGCTGCCGCGGCGGAGTAGGCGATGGCAGTCTCGATCTCCGAGAACGACGGCGACGACGATTTCGCGGAATCCCACGAGATCAACGTCACGCCGTTCATCGACGTCATGCTGGTGCTGCTGATCATCTTCATGGTGGCGGCGCCGCTCTCGACCGTCGACCTGCCGATCGATCTGCCGACCTCCAGCGCGACGCCGCAGAAGAAGCCGGACAAGCCGACCTATCTCAGCATCAAGCCGGACCTGACGCTGGCGATCGGGGAGAACGCGGTGAAGCGGGCGGAGCTGATCAATTCGCTGGATGCGGTGCCCGACATGAGCCGGGACAAATACGTGTTCCTGCGCGCCGATCGCATGGTGCCTTATGGCGAACTGATGGGCGTCATGGAGCTGTTGCGCGCCGGCGGCTACACGCATGTGAAGCTGGTCACGCTCGAGGGCGTGCCGGGCGCGCCTGGAGCGGCGCCGGCCGAGCCGGCCAAACCCTGACGGCGAACCGCGATGTCCACCAACCCCGATCTCGATCTGCGTGCGTCGAAGCGGCTCTGGGTGATCGCCGCGGTGACGGCGGTCGGGCTGCATCTGGGCGGCGCGGCGCTGGCGCTGACGAATTTGCGCGGCGACGACGGCGACGAGGGGCTTGGCGCTGCCGGCGCGGAGTTTGCCGTCGAGCTTGCCTCTCCGGATGTGCCTGAAGAAGCCGCACCGCCGGGTGCACCGGCCGACGAGCAGCAGGCCGTGCAGGAGATGGCGCAGCAGAAGGCAGAGGTGAAGGACACCGACCTGCCTCAGGAAAAGCCTGTCGAGGCCGACGACCCCGATCGCATCGTGACGGAGGACACCGCCAAGAAGCAGAAGGAGGAGGAGGCCAAGGTCGCCAAGGTCGAGACCAACGCGCAGGAAGCGCAGCAGGCCTCGGAAGCGGCCGCGCCAACCAAGCTGGAGGATGCGCGTCAGTCGGAGACGACGAAGGCGCCCAATCCTGGGATCGGCAAGGACAAGTTCGCGCTGACGGCCAAATGGGGCAAGAAGATCAGCGCCTATCTCGACCTGCACAAGAAATTCCCGGAGAACACCAAGACCAAGGAGGGCAAGGTGAAGCTTGCCCTGGTGCTCAATCGTCTCGGCAAGGTCTTGTCCGTCGCGGTGATGGAAACGTCCGGGGATGCCGCGTTCGACGACGCGGCGGTCTCGATGGTCCACCGTTCCGATCCGGTGCCGGCGCCGCCGGCGGGGCTGACCGAGGACCAGTTCTCCTTCACGCTTCCCGTCACGTTCAACAAGCCGAAGATGTAGTCGCCGTCATTCCCCGATGCGCAATTGCGCATCTGAGGGCGCGACGAAGTCGCGAGCCCGGAATCCATTTCACCATTGACGTGCGTCGCCCAATGGATTCTGGGCTCTCGCTTCGCGAGCCCGGAATGGCGGGACGTCAGCTCTTCTTCACCAGCGGGCAGACGCTCTTCTCGAGTGGCAGCCAGGCTTCGTCAGCCGGGATCGTCGCGACCAGCTTGTAATAGTCCCACGGATATTTCGACTCTGACGGCTTCTTCACCTCGAACAAATAAGCGGGGTGGATCTTGCGGCCGTCGACGCGGATCGAGCCTTTGCCGAACAGCGGATCGTCGGTCGGCAACTCCTTCATCTTGGCGACCACGGCGCGGCCGTCATGCGGATTGCCGCCGAGCGCTTCCAGCGCTTTGAAATAGTGGATCAGCGACGAATAGACGCCGGCCTGCACCATGGTCGGCGGGTTCTTCTTGAAGCGCTCCATGAAGCGCTTGGTGAAGGCGCGGGTCTGGTCGTTCATGTCCCAGTAGAATGTCTCGGTGAAGTTCAACCCCTGTGCGACGTTGAGGCCGAGCGCGTTGATGTCGGTGATGAACAGCAGCATGCCCGCGAGCCGCTGACCGCCCGAGACGATGCCGAATTCGGCAGCCTGCTTGATCGCGTTGGTGGTGTCGCCCCCGGCATTGGCAAGGCCGACGATCTTGGCCTTCGAGCTTTGTGCCTGCAGCAGGAAGGACGAGAAGTCCGCATTGTTGAGCGGATGCTTGACGCTGCCGAGCACCTTGCCGCCATTCGCGGTGACGACGTTCGAGGTGTCGCGCTCCAGTGCCTGGCCGAACGCATAATCCGCGGTGAGGAAGAACCAGGTGTCGCCGCCGGACTTCACCAGCGCCTTGCCGGTGCCGTTGGCGAGCATGTAGGTGTCGTAGACCCAGTGCACCGTGTTCGGCGAGCACTGTGCGCCGGTGAGGTCGGACGAGGCGGAGCCCGAGTTCAAATTGACGACGTTCTTCTCCTTGGCGAGGTTGGCGATCGCAAGGCCGACATTGGAGGCCGCAAGATCGACGAACACGTCGACCTTCTCGACATCGATCCACTGCTTGCCGATGTTGACCGCGACATCGGGCTTGTTCTGGTGATCGGCCGAGATCAGGTCGATCTTCCAGCCCTTGGCCAGCAGCCCGGAATCCTCGATCGCCATCTGCGCCGCCACCGTCGAGCCGGGACCGCCGATATCCTGATAGAGACCGGACTGATCGCCGAGGGCGCCGACCTTGGCGACCTTGTCCATCGTCTGCGCCGACGCTGTGCCGGCGAATACGAGGCTCGTGGTCACAACCAGGGCTGCAATGGAACGCTTCATCTTCCCTCCAGTATGATTTTGTTTTTGAGTTCCGCATTATGCCCGGCATCGGGCGCATCGCCTAGGGCGCCGCTTCGATCGAGCGCGCGTGATATTCCACGCAGCGGCGATTGAGAGACCGAAAACGCGCGACGCGATGCCGCGGGTTCGCGCGTCGATCATGAAGTCGGCGAATGGGATGAAGCGCGGGCGGCGCTATTTCCAGTAGTAGCGGATCGCGACGTAGACCACGACGAGGCAGGCGAAGATCAGCGCCACCGGCATCGGACGCTTGGCGTTCGGATCGGCGGTGGTCGCCTTCTTGGCAGGCAGGCGGCGGAACGCGGTGACGTTGCCGGTGTCGGCGACCGGTTCGCGCGTGCGCGCCGGAACCTCGGGCGCCTTTCCGGCGCCGCCCATCTCCACGTAGTAGGTGCGATACATCTCCTGGATCGTCGCCTCGCTGGCCTCGGCGTCGCTCATCTGCTCCGTGAGCTTCTTGTAGATCGCCAGGAAATTCTGCGCCTCGGGCGGCAAAGCGGAAGCGCCGTTCAGCTTCGCCATCATCTTCCAGGTCGCAAAGTCCGCGCGCGCGCGGGTGTCGGCGCGTCGTGCAATCAGCATATCGGCAGCTTTGATCACCATGGCCTCGAAGCGTTCCTGTCCCCGCGCATGATCCGGAAAATTGGATACCGATTTTCCGATCAGGTCATGTGCAAATCAAGGCTATGTGTTTCCGGTAATAAGGAGAAGGGCGTTGATTACATAGCCGGTCAGAATTCGCAGTATCGTTGAAATAACATCAAGATTTAGGCCGACCTGCCTGCCGATCACGGGCAGCAGGATCAGCAGTCCGATCAGGATCAGCATGCCGTAGGGCTCGAGTCGGGCGAGCGGGATCGCCAGCGGCCGCGGCAGCAGCCCGACCGCGACCCTTCCGCCGTCCAGTGGTGGGATCGGCATCATGTTGAAGATCGCGAGCACGATGTTGATCAGGAACGCGTTTTTCAGATTGTCCGCGGTCCATTTTGCCGCATCGGCCGGAACCAATGGCAGCACGTGGAATGCCAGCGCCGCCGCGGTTGCCAGGATGATGTTGGTGACCGGGCCGGCCAGCGCCACCCACACCATGTCGAGCTTGGGATGGTTGAGCTTACGGAAATTCACCGGCACCGGCTTGGCGTAGCCGAACAGGAACGGCGAATGCGCGAACAGCAGCACCGCGGGCAGGATCAGCGTGCCGAACGGGTCGATATGCTTCAGCGGGTTGAAGCTGACGCGGCCGAGCTTCCAGGCGGTGTCGTCGCCGAGCCGGTGTGCGACGAAGCCGTGCGCGGCCTCGTGGAAGGTGATGGCGATGATCACCGGCAGCACCCAGACGGAGATGTCGTAAAGGGAGATGTTCAATTGCGTGCCGCCTTGAGTTCGCTTTGACCAGACCCTCAGGCTAGCACGGATTCGATAACGACTTCGCCGGCCAGTGGCGCTGTGGCTCAGCGCGCGTCGGGTGCGACGACGGGCTTCGCCGTGCGTGCCCGTTGCGGCTGGGTGGTCGCGATCCAGATGCCGGCGAACACGGTGACGATGCCTGCCATCAGATTCCAGCTCAGCGGCTCGCCGAGCAGGACCGCGCCGACCAGCGAGGCCGCGATCGGATTGACGGTGACCGAGATCGCCACCCGGGTCGGCGTCGTCCGCTCCAGCGCGAAGGCCCAGAGATAGAAGGTGAGCGCTGCGCCGAACGCGCCGAGATAGGTCGCGCCGAACCATTGCGGCACGCCAAACTCCGCGACCGGCGCGAAACTGCCGCGCAGCAGCGAGGCCGCGATCAGGACCGCGGCGCCAGCCGCCATGGCGAGCGTGGTGAAGGGGATCGGGCCGGAGCGTCGGATGAAGGGTTTCGACCAGATGCTGTAGAGCGCCATGCACAGCGCGGCCGCGACCATCAGCAGATCCCCGCGCCAGGCGCCCGGCGGCGCGGTGGCGAGGCCGGAAAGCAGCGCCATCGAGACACCCAGGATGGTGACCAGCACGCCTGTGGCCTTGCGCGCGGTGAGTGGCTCAGCACCGAGCGCCGCGCCGACCAGCATGGTCAGCAGCGGCAAGGTCGAGAGCGCGAGCGCGCCCCGCGCGGCTGTTGTTGATATCAGTGAGGCATTGAACAGGATCGGAAACGCCGCGAAGAACAGCAGGCCGAGACCGATGACGCCGAGCCAGTCGCGCCGCGGCGGCCAGCTTCCACGTTGCAGCAGGGCCAGCGGCAGCAGCAGCAGGACGCCGATGCCGAAACGGAACGCGCCGATCGCCAATGGATCGATCGCGCCGACCAGGAACCGCGTCGCTCCGATCGAGGTCCCGCCGATCGCACTGGACAGCAGCGCGGCCAGTACCCCCCAGATTTCGCCCATCCCGTTCGATCTCTCTGTTTCGCTTGCGCAATCTAGGGATGAGGAGGTATTCATGGAATGGAATAAATATGATGGATAAAATCACAGATCGTTATGAGTGCGCCCGTCCTGGACCCGGATCTCCTGCAAGCCTTTGTCGCGGTGGCGGACCATCGCTCCTTCACCCGCGCCGCCACGGCGCTGAACCGGACCCAGTCCGCCGTCAGCATGCAGGTGAAGCGGCTGGAAGAACGGCTGCAGGCCGAACTTTTTCACCGCAGCACGTCCAGCGTCGACCTCAGCGCCGCCGGCGAGGGGCTGCTCGGCTACGCCCGCCGTATTCTCAGCCTCAACGCTGAGGCGATCGGCCGGGTGCGCGAGCACGGCACCGACGGGCGGGTTCGCCTTGGCGTGATGGACGACTACGGGACGTTGATGGTGCCGCCGCTGCTCAAGGAATTTGTCGCCAACTATCCGCTGATCCATGTCGAGATGGAGACGGGGCTGACATCGTCGATGACGGACCGGCTCGGCGAAGCCTATGACCTCGTGATCGCGATGCACCCCGAGGGGCGCGGCGAGGGTGAGTTGCTGCGCACTGAGCAGGCGGTGTGGGCCGCCAGCGCATCGCATCGTGTCGAAGAACTTGATCCGCTGCCGGTCGCGCTCTATCCGCAGGGCTGTCTGTTCCGGGCCTGGGCGATGCAGGCGCTGGACGAAGCGAGCCGGCCGTGGCGGCTCGCTTTTGTCAGCCATAGTCTTTCTGCGGTCGAAGCGATCGCGGCGCAGGGGCTCGCCGTGACCGTGGTTAAGTCCGGTACTTTTCCGCCGGCGCTGCGACGCCTGACCGCGCGTGACGGCATGCCGCGGCTGCCGCGGGCCGAAATTCGTCTGCACCGCGCGCCAAATCTGTCGCGCGCGGCATCACTACTGGCAGATCATCTGGTCGCCGCGCTTCGGCAGCAGGCGAAGCGCGCGGGTTAGTAGGTCGCGCGGCCGCCAGAGATGTCGAACACCGCGCCGGTCGAGAAGGCGCAGTCCTCCGAGGCCAGCCACGCCGCCATCGCGGCCAGCTCCTCGACCTGCACGAAGCGGGCCTTCGGAATCTTCGACAGCATGAAGTCGATATGCGCTTGCGTCATCTGGTCGAAGATCGCCGTCTTCGCCGCAGCCGGCGTCACCGCATTGACCAGGATGTCGTGCTGCGCGAGCTCCTTGCCGAGCGACTTGGTGAGCGCGATCAGGCCGGCCTTCGACGAGGAATAATGCGCGGCGTTCGGATTGCCTTCCTTGCCGGCGATCGAGGCGATGTTGACGATGCGGCCGTATTTTCGGCCGATCATGGTCGGCACGATTGCCTTGCAGCAGATGAAGGGACCCTCGAGATTGATGCGCATCACCCTGCGCCAGTCGTCGAGATCGGTCTCCCATACCGGCTTGTTGGCGCCGGTGATGCCGGCGTTGTTGACGAGGATGTCGATCTTGCCGAATGCCCTGAGCGTTTGATCGCGCGCGGCGTCGACCGCAGCGGGATCGGTGACGTCGGTCTTGATCGCGATCACGTCCTCGCCGATCGCCCGCGCGGTCTGTTCGGCGAGCGGCTGGTCGAAATCCCAGATCGCGACCTTGGCGCCGGATGCGACGAAGCGCTCGGTGATGGCGCGGCCGAACCCTTGCGCGCCGCCGGTGACGACGGCGCAGCGGCCGTTGAGATCGATCTTGTTCATGCTGGATGCCTTTGCGTGCCCGTCAGAGCATGAAGCCGCCGTCGACGACCATGTCGACGCCGGTGGTGAAAGCGGCTTCGTCGCTCGCAAGATACACAGCCATGGCTGCGATCTCCTCGGCGGTTCCAAGCCGGCCCATCTTCTGGCGGGCGACGAACTTCTCGCGTCCGTCCGGACCCGCGGCAGCTGCGCGCTCCAGCATCGAGGGCGTTTCAACGGTGCCGGGGCAGATCGCGTTGCAGCGGATGCCCTGGGTGATGAAGTCGAGCGCGACCGCGCGCGTGAGCAGCGAAACCGCCGCCTTCGACGCACTGTAGACGTAGCGATTGGCCGGCGGCCGCAACGCCGCGCAGGACGAAATGTTGACGATGCTGCCGCCACCGCCTTCCAGCATCGCAGGCAGAAACGCCTTGATGGTCCGGTGCATGGATTTGACGTTGAGATCGAACGAGAAGTCGAAGTCTTCGTCGGAGCACTCCAGAATGGTGCCGTGATGCACGAAGCCCGCCGCATTGAGCAGGATGTCGATCTTGCCGACGCGCTTGGCGAAGCTGTTGACGTCGGCGGTGCTGCGAACGTCGAGCCGGGCGGTCTCGGCGATGCCTTCCTTGCCCAGCGTGGCGACGCCGCTCTCGTTGATGTCGGTGGCGATCACGGTCGCGCCTTCACGCGCGAATGCGATCGCGCATGCGCGCCCGATGCCGGCCGCCGCGGCGGTGACAACGGCGCGCTTTCCCTTCAGTCTGTCTGACATGCTTTTCTTCCCTTCCTCTTGCCCGTCATTCCGGGGCGCGCGCAGCGCGAACCCGGAATCTCGAGATTCCGGGTCTGGTGCTTACGCACCATCCCGGAATGACGGTTTGATGCTTCAATGATTATCCCGCGCCACGCCGACCTTGCCGGCGATGTCGTGGTAGCGCGTCGCAAGCTCGAGGCAGGCGCCGGTGGCGTGCTGGCCGACGGTCTGGCGGTAAAGCTCCTGCCACGGCGTCTGGTTGGCCGGGTGCGGGAAGCCGCCCTTGGCCTTCAATTCGGCGCGGCGGGTGCGCAGCTCATCTTCGGAGATCATGATGTTGGCGCTGCCCTTGTTGAGGTCGATGCGCACCTTGTCGCCGCTCCTCAGGATCGCGAGCCCACCGTCGGCGGCGGCCTCCGGCGAGGCGTTGAGGATCGACGGCGAGCCCGATGTGCCGGACTGCCTGCCGTCGCCGATGCAGGGCAGGGACAGGATGCCACGTTTGATCAGCGCCGCCGGCGGCTGCATGTTCACGACCTCGGCGCCGCCGGGATAGCCGATCGGGCCGGTGCCGCGGATGAACAGGACGCAGTGCTCGTCGATGTCGAGCGCGGGATCCTCGATGCGGTTGTGGTAATCCTCCGGGCCTTCGAACACGACGGCACGGCCCTCGAAGGCGTTGAGGTCCTTCGGGTTGGACAGATAGCGGTCGCGGAACTCCTTCGAGATCACGCTGGTCTTCATGATCGCGGAATCAAAGAGATTGCCGCGCAAGACCAGAAAGCCGGCGTCCTTCACCAGCGGCTTGTCGTAGCCCCAGATCACATCGCCGTCGGGCTTGGGCGCCTCCTTGCAATTCTCGCCCATGGTGCGGCCGTTGACGGTGAGGGCGCCTTCATGGATGCGCTTGTGCTTGATCAGCTCGCGCACGACAGAGGGCACGCCGCCGGCGCGGTGGTATTCCTCGCCGAGATAGAAGCCGGCCGGCTGCATGTTCACCAAGAGCGGAACGTCGTGGCCGTATTTCTGCCAGTCGTCGATCGACAGCTCGACGCCGACATGGCGCGCCAGCGCGTTGATATGGATCGGTGCATTGGTCGAGCCGCCGATCGCGGAGTTGACCACGATGCAGTTCTCGAACGCCTCGCGGGTCAGGAAGTCGGACGGCTTGACGTCTTCCCAGACCATGTCGACGATGCGTTTTCCGGTCTCGTAGGCGATCTGGCCGCGCTCGCGATAGGGCGCCGGGATCGCCGCGCAGCCCGGCAGCGAGAAGCCGAGCGCTTCCGCCAGCGAGTTCATCGTGGAGGCGGTGCCCATCGTGTTGCAATGGCCGACCGAGGGCGCCGAGGAGGCCACGATCTCGATGAACTGCTCATAGTCGATCTCGCCCGCGGCGAGCCGCTCGCGCGCCTTCCACACCACGGTGCCGGAGCCGGTGCGCTGGCCTTCGTGCCAGCCATTCAGCATCGGTCCGCCGGACAGCACGATCGCCGGCAGGTTGACGGTCGCAGCCGCCATCATGCAGGCCGGCGTGGTCTTGTCGCAGCCGGTGGTCAGCACCACGCCGTCGAGCGGATAGCCGAACAACACCTCGACGAGGCCGAGATAGGCGAGGTTGCGGTCGAGCGCCGCGGTCGGGCGCTTGCCGGTCTCCTGGATCGGATGGGTCGGAAACTCCATGGCGATGCCGCCGGCGGCGCGGATGCCCTCGCGGACGCGGTGGGCAAGCTCGAGGTGATGCCGGTTGCAGGGCGATAGGTCGTTGCCGGTCTGGGCGATGCCGATGATCGGCTTGCCCGACTGCAATTCCTCGCGGGTCAGGCCGTAATTGAGGTAGCGCTCGAGATAGAGCGCGGTCATGCCCGGATTGTGCGGGTTGTCGAACCATTCCTGGGAGCGGAGCCCGCGGCCCTTGCCCTTTGTGGTCTCGCCTGCGGCGCTATGCCCGTTGGTGTGGGGTTTTGTCATTGGTTTCTCCCGCAATGCAAATCTTGCTGGGCCCATTCAAGGGCTCTGGTTCAACGTCGTTCTACCTTGCGCAAATCGTCGGTTATTACAAACTCAGGCGATCACGCAGAGGTGTTTCACTGGATGGATTGGACCTTAGTTGAAGGCACTTGGTTGCGCTATCATTTTGTCATTTTTCGCGTCCTTGTGACGGGCTGGTGTCGGGTGGATGTCAGTTGCGTCGCGCCGAGCTTTGCCGATCCATGACACTAAAGCCGAGATCGACGACGGGCTCAGCGGGCCGGCGGCCTTCCAGCGTCTCGATCACCATCATGGCAGCGTTTCTGCCCATTTCGTAGCGATTGGTGCGGACGCTGCTCAGCGTCGGCTCGCTCGAGGCCATGAATTCGAGGTCGTTGAAGCCGACGATCGCCATCTGCTCCGGTACCGCCATGTGGCGGCGCTTGCATTCGAACAACGCGCCGAGCGCAAGGTCGTCATTGACGCAGAACACGGCGTCGATGTCGGGCGCCTTGGCGAGCAGGTCGGCAAACAGCGTCCCGCCCAAGGTCACCGAGGTCGGTATGGCCGTCGTGACGATGAGCTGCGGATCGAACAGCGCCGCCTCGGTCATCGCGGCGCGATAGCCGTCCAGCCGCCGCTGCACCCGCGGATCCATCCGCGCGCCGAGGAAGCCGATCCGCCGGTAGCCCTGCGCGAGGAGGTGGGCGATCGCACCTTTTGCCGCATCAAAATGCGAGAATCCGATCATCATGTCGATCGGGGCGGGGCCGACCTCCATGATCTGCACGATCGGGCAATCGACCGTTTCCATGATGCGGCGGGAATCGGCGGTCTGGTTGATGCCGGTAATGATCAGCCCGGCCGGCTTCTGTGCCAGAAAAAGACGCAGCAGGCGTTCTTCCTGGAGGATGCTGTAGCGGGTGTTGGCGAGCTGAATGCTGTAGCGGCTGCCGTCGAGCGCGTCATAGATGCCGCGCAGCACGTCGGCGAACACATTGTTGGTCAGCGACGGGATCAGGACACCGATCACCTCGGTGCGCTGCGACGCAAGCGCGCGAGCCGCGAGATTGGGCACGTAACCGAGTTCTTTTGCCGCACTCTCGACCCGGGCGCGCTTGCCGGCCGACAGTGCCTCCGGATTCCTGAAGAAGCGCGAGGCCGTAATCGGACTGACACCGGCGAGCTTCGCGACTTCGGCGAGCCGGATCTTGCCAGGCGTGATGCGCTTTCGGGCCATTTGCCGCTCATATCACGACGTTCGTCGCAGACAAACCGATATTGACAGCGCTACCAAGCGATTGCTAATCGAACGATTGCCAAAACCGGATAAACTGCGGACAATATCGTCAGTCCAACAGAGCCGCGCACCCAGCGTGGCCGGAACAAAACAGAGCGGTGGCGGCACTCGTCGTACGCCGTCGGGAACTTGAGGGAGGGAAGTGGATGTCGTCGGTCCAGATTCGCGACGTGCGGAAATCGTTCGGCAATTTTGAAGTCCTGCACGGCGTGTCGATCCCGATCGAGGACGGCGAGTTCGTCGTTCTGGTCGGCCCGTCGGGCTGCGGCAAGTCGACCCTGCTGCGCATGCTGGCGGGACTTGAGAACATTACCTCAGGAACGATCTCGATCGGCGACCGCGTCGTCAACAATGTCCAGCCCAAAGAGCGCGACATTGCGATGGTGTTCCAGAACTACGCGCTCTATCCGCACATGACGGTCGCCGACAACATGGGCTTCTCGCTCAAGCTGCGCGGCGCCAAGGCCGAGGAAATCTCGACCGGCGTCAAGCGGGCGGCGGAAATCCTCGCTTTGACGCCGCTGCTCGAGCGCTATCCGCGCCAGCTCTCCGGCGGCCAGCGCCAGCGCGTCGCGATGGGCCGCGCCATCGTGCGCGATCCGCAGGTGTTCCTGTTCGACGAGCCGCTGTCGAACCTCGACGCCAAGCTGCGCGTGGCGATGCGCACCGAGATCAAGGAGCTGCACCAGCGGCTGAAGACCACGACGGTCTACGTCACCCACGACCAGATCGAGGCGATGACCATGGCCGACAAGATCGTGGTGATGCATGACGGCATCGTCGAGCAGATGGGCTCGCCGCTCGAGCTGTATGACACGCCGGCGAACCAGTTCGTCGCCGGCTTCATCGGCTCGCCCGCGATGAACTTCCTCAAGGGCAATGTGAAGGTGAACGGCGCCGCCTATTTCGAAGGGCCGAACGGGGTCAAGCTGCCGCTGAAATCCGCGCCGGCCAATTCCGACGGCAAGCCCGCGGTCTATGGTGTGCGGCCGGAGCATTTCACCATCGCCGATGACGGCGCCGAGGCCGAGATCGTGGTGGTCGAGCCGACCGGCTCGGAGACCCAGGTGTTCGCCAAGCTCGGCGGCGAGCAGGTCGTCGCCGTGTTCCGCGAGCGCCATCTGTTCAATCCCGGCGACAAGGTTCGACTCAAGCCGGATCCGGGCCTGGTTCATCTGTTCGACGATGCGACGGGGAAACGACTAAATAGCTGACGGACTGATCGATCATAATGGCCGACCAACAGGCCAGATCAAAAAAACAATAAAAACACATTTATTGGGAGAAGGACGATGCACGATTTGACTCGCCGCTCGCTACTTCAGGGCGGCACCGCGCTGGCCGCAGCCGGGATGCTCACCGGGCCGGCGTTGTTTGACTTCGCCAAGGCCTGGGCGCAGAGCGCGCCCTGGAAGGCGGAGCCCGGCGCCAAGCTCACTGTGATGCGCTGGAAGCGCTTTGTGCCCGCGGAAGACGACGCGTTCAATGCCATGGTGGCGGCCTTCAAGGCGGCAACCGGCACCGAGATGAACGTATTCAGCGAGTCCTTCGAGGACGTGCAGCCGAAGGCTTCGGTTGCCGCCAACACCGGCTCGGGTCTCGACCTCGCCTGGGGCCTGCACACGCTGCCGCAGCTGTTCCCGACCAAGGTCCTCAAGATGAACGACGTTGCCGATTATCTCGGCAACAAGTATGGCGGCTGGACGGATGCGGCCGCCAAGACCTGCAAGCTCGGCAATGATTGGCTTGGCATCCCCGTCGCCACCAACGGCGGGTACATGACCTATCGCAAGTCGGCGACCGACAAGGCGGGCTTCAAGGAATTCCCGAAGGACTTTCCGGGCTTCCTCGAGATGTGCAAGGCGTTGAAGGCGAACAACACGCCGGCCGGCTTTGCGCTGGGACATGCCAGCGGCGACGCCAACGGCTGGCTGCACTGGTTGCTCTGGGGCCACAACGCCTGGACCGTCGACAAGGACGACAAGGTCATCATCAACTCGCCGGAGACGATGAAGGCGCTGGAATATGCCAAGGCGCTGTCGGAGACCTTCATTCCGGGCGTCGCGTCCTGGAACGACTCCTCCAACAACAAGGCGTTCCTGGCCGGCGAGCTCTATTGCACGCTCAACGGCATTTCCATCTACGTGGCCGCCAAAACTGATCCCACCAAGAAGGAACTTGCCGAAGACACCTATCACGCGCTGCACCCGATCGGCCCGATCGGCAAGCCGACGGAATTGCAGCTGGCGTTTCCAATCCTTGCCTTCAACTTCACCAAATATCCGAATGCCGCAAAGGCGTTTGTCGCGTTCATGCTGGAGAAGGAGCAGTACGACAAGTGGCTGGATGGCGCTCAGGGTTACCTTACGCAAACGCTGAATGCGTATGAGTCGGCGCCGGTGTGGACGGCGGACCCCAAGAACGCCGTGTTCGCGCAGGCCTCCAAGCGCACGCTCCCGGCCTCCGGCATCGGCACGCCCGGCGAGAAGGCGGCGACCGCAATCGCCGACTTCATCGTGGTCGACATGTTTGCGAACTACTGCACCGGTGCCAAAGACGGCAAGGCCGCGATGGTGGAAGCCGAGCGGCAATTGAAGCGTATCTATCGCTGATGTGATCGGCGCGGGCGGCGGATCGCCGCCGCCCGCACCGTCATTTGGAATGACATCACTGGAATATTGCGTGGTCATGCTCAATCTTTTGAGCAATCGGGACATCGCCTATGGCTGACATTGCGCTAGCGCCGCGACGTGCGAAGACCGAAATCCGCGAAGCGACCGCCTGGGACAAGCTCCGCCACAACAAGAACTGGCTCGGCTTCTGGTTCATGTTGCCGGCGTTGGCGTTCCTGATCTTCTTCCTGGCCTATCCGCTGGGGCTCGGCATCTGGCTGTCCTTCACGGATGCGCGGATCGGGCGCGTCGGCCACTACATCGGCACCGAGAACTATGAATGGCTGTGGGACGATTCGATCTTCTGGCTGTCGGTGTTCAACACGCTGATCTACACCTTCATCGCCAGCGCCATTAAATTCGCGGTCGGGCTCTATCTGGCGCTGCTGCTCAACGAGCGCATGCCGTTCAAGGCGCTGCTGCGCGCCGCCGTGCTGATCCCCTTCATCGTGCCGACGGTGCTGTCGGCGCTGGCGTTCTGGTGGATCTTCGATTCCCAGTTCTCGATCATCTCCTGGTCGCTGAAGCATCTCGGCCTGATCACGCAAAACATCAATTTCCTCGGCGACAGCACATGGGCCCGGATCTGCGTGATCTTCGCCAATATCTGGCGCGGCGTGCCGTTCGTCGCGATCACGCTGCTGGCGGGCCTACAGACCGTGCAGCCATCGCTCTATGAAGCGGCGACGCTCGATGGCGCCTCGCGCTGGCAGATGTTCCGCTTCATCACCTATCCCTTGCTGACGCCGATCATCGCAGTCGTGATGACGTTCTCGGTGCTGTTCACCTTCACCGACTTTCAGCTGATCTGGGCGATGACCCGCGGCGGCCCGGTCAACGCCACCCATCTAATGGCGACGCTGTCCTATCAGCGCGCGATCATCGCCGGGCAATTGGGCGAGGGGGCTGCGATCTCGAGCGCGATGATCCCGTTCCTGCTCGCCGCGATCATGGTGTCCTGGTTCGGCCTGCAGCGCCGGAAGTGGCAACAGGGAGAGAGCAATGATTGATCTCTGCCGCTTGCTGGTATCTTTGCGCGAACGGGGCAAGCCCCGCGCGCGCCCGGGAGAAAACAATGACTGATCTCCCCGCCCAGAAGGCCGACCTCAAGTCCATCCTGTCGACGCCGGCGCGCGTCGATAATAGCGAGGGCATGAGCTATTTGCAGTCGGTGCCGCGGCGGATCGTGACGCTCTACATCCCGCTGTCGATCATCGTCATCATCCTGCTGTTCCCGTTTTATTGGATGGGGCTGACGGCGATCAAGCCGGACGACCAGCTGCTCGACCTCGACAGGTACAATCCGTTCTGGACCTGGAATCCGACCTTCAAGCACATCCACAAGCTGCTGTTCGAGAGCTACTATCCGCACTGGCTCTGGAACACGATGTATGTGGCGATCGGCGCCACCGTGCTGTCGATCATCGCCAGCGTGCTCGCGGCCTACGCGATCGTGCGGCTGCGCTACAAGGGCGCCAATGTCGTCGGCGGTCTGATCTTCCTGGCCTATCTGGTGCCGCCGTCGATCCTGTTCATTCCGCTTGCCACCGTCGTCTTCCAGTACGGCCTGTTCGACTCGCCCTTAGCGCTGATCCTGACCTATCCGACGATCCTGATCCCGTTCTCGACCTGGCTGCTGATGGGCTATTTCAAGACCATCCCGTTCGAGCTCGAGGAGTGCGCGCTGATCGACGGCGCCAGCCGCTGGCAGATCCTGATCAAGATCGTGCTGCCGCTCGCCATTCCCGGCCTGATCTCGGCCTTCATCTTCTGCTTTACGCTGTGCTGGAACGAGTTCATCTACGCGCTGACGTTCCTGCAATCGACCCCGAACAAGACCGTGCCGGTCGCCATCGTCAACGAATTCGTTGACGGTGACATCTATCGCTGGGGTTCCCTGATGGCAGGGGCGCTATGCGGCTCGCTGCCGCTGGTTATTCTTTACGCCTTCTTCGTTGAGCATTATGTCTCGGCGATGACGGGTGCCGTGAAGGAATGACGCGCAAGGCCCGCAGCTGAATTCGAACAACAAAGCCAACAAGACAAGAAAAGGAGAGCAGGGTCGTGCACATTCTGATTCTGGGCGCCGCCGGCATGGTCGGCCGCAAGCTGACCGAACGTCTGCTGCGTGAGGGCCGTCTCGGCAAACAGGACATCACCAGGATGACCCTGCAGGACGTGGTCGCGCCGCAGAAGCCCGCGAATGCCGCGATCCCTGTCAGTGTCGTGGCGTCAGATTTCGCCGATGCCGGCGCTGCTGCACCCCTGATCGCTGAGCGTCCCGACGTGATCTTCCATCTCGCCGCGATCGTCTCGGGCGAGGCGGAGGCCGAGTTCGACAAGGGCTACCGGATCAATCTCGACGGCACGCGCTACCTGATCGACGCGATCCGCGCCGTCGGCGGCGGCTACAAGCCGCGGCTGGTGTTCACCTCTTCGATCGCGGTGTTCGGCGCGCCGTTCCCCGAGAAGATCGGCGACGAGTTCTTCCACACGCCGCTGACCAGCTATGGCACGCAGAAGTCGATCTGCGAGCTGCTGATCAACGATTACACGCGCAAGGGCCTGCTCGACGGCATCTCCATCCGTTTGCCTACAATTTGCGTGCGCCCGGGCAAGCCGAACAAGGCGGCGTCCGGATTCTTCTCCAACATCATCCGCGAGCCGCTGGCGGGCGAGGAGGCGGTCCTGCCGGTCTCCGAGGACGTCCGGCATTGGCACGCCTCGCCGAAGTCTGCGGTCGGATTCCTGGTCCATGCCGGCACGATGGACCTCAATGCGATGGGGTCGCGGCGCAATCTCAGCATGCCCGGGATGTCCGTCACCGTCGGCGAGCAGATTGCCTCGCTGGAGCGCGTCGCCGGCAAGAACGTCACCGCGCGGATCAAGCGGGTGCCCGATCCGACCATCATCAGCATCGTCTCGGGCTGGCCGCGCGATTTCGCCACCGACCGCGCGCTGAAGCTCGGCTTCACCACCGCCGAGAAGACGTTCGACGACATCATCCGTATCCACATCGAGGACGAGCTGGGCGGCAAGTTCGCCGCCTAGCTCAGCAGGCGCACGGGTCTTGGGATGACCAGGGTTGCCAGCATCGGCGAATGCATGATCGAGCTGCGGCAGGCGCCGGGCGGCCAGCCCGGCGGGCTGTATTCGCGTTCCTATGGCGGCGACACGCTCAACACCGCGGTCTATCTGTCCCGGCTGGGCGTCCACATCGATTACATCACGGCGCTTGGCGATGATCCGCTCAGCGATGAGATGATCGCCGGCTGGGCGGCGGAAGGCATCGGGACCAAGCATGTCGCGCGATTGGCGGGCAAGCTGCCCGGGCTCTATCTGATCCAGACCGATGATAGGGGCGAGCGGCGGTTCTTCCACTGGCGCGACAGCGCCGCCGCGCGCGAGCTGATGGACCTGCCCGATACGGAAGATTTGCTGAACTCGCTCGCGACGTACGATCTCGTCTATCTCTCGGCGATCACGCTCTCGATCCTGCGCGAGGAGGGGAGGGAACGGTTGATGGCGGCGCTGAAGCGCGCGCGGCTTCTTGGCACGCGCTTCGCGTTCGACACCAATTTCCGCGCCCGCGGCTGGCCGGACCTGACCGTCGCGCGGAAGGTGTTCAGCAGCGCGTTCGAGACCGCCGATATCGTGCTCGCTTCGACCGAAGATCTGGCGCCGCTCTACCCCGGCGAGAGCAACACGGCGCTGCTCGCCGGCATCTCGAGCCCCGAGGTCGTGCTCAAGCTCGCCGAGCCCGCTTGCATCGTGCGCTCCCCCGCGGGGACCAACGAGGTGAGGGCGGAGCCGCTGATCAAGCCGGTGGTCGATACCACGGCGGCCGGCGACAGTTTCGCCGCGGCCTATCTCGCCGCACGCCTCGGTGGCGCCGAGCCCATCGAGGCGGCGCGCGCCGGCCATCGTCTGGCCGGCGTCGTGGTGTGCTATCCCGGTGCGATCATTCCACGCTACGCCATGCCGCCGAAGAAGGCGCCTCGTCCCCCACCATCCCGCAAGGCCTCGCTATGACAACGACACCAAAGCAGGACCAGATCGCCGAGTTGATCCGTCAGGCCACCGTGATCCCGGTGCTGACCATCGAGCGGCTCGCCGACGCCGTACCGCTCGCCAGGGCGTTGGTCGCCGGTGGCGTGCGGACGCTGGAGGTGACGCTGCGTACGGCGGTCGCGGTCGATGCGGCCAAGGCCATCATCGCCGAGGTGCCGGACGCTGTGGTCGGGATCGGCACGATCCTCAACACCGACGATCTGGCGCGCGCCGAGGCGCTCGGCGCCAAGTTCGGCATCAGCCCGGGCGCGACGCCCGAGCTGTTGAAGGCGGTGGCCGCCAGCCGGCTGCCCTTCGCACCGGGGATCGCGACCGCATCCGAGCTGATGCAGGCGCTGGCGCACGGCTTCGACGTCGTCAAATTCTTCCCCGCCGAGCAAGCCGGCGGTATCAAGGCACTGCGAGCCTTGGCCGGCCCATTCCCGAACGTCAGGGTCTGCCCGACCGGCGGTATCGGCGAGGCCAATGCGGCGACCTGGCTTGCCGAGCCCAATGTGCTTGCGGTCGGCGGCTCCTGGCTGTGCCCGGCCTCCGATATCCGCGCCGGCAACTGGGCCGGCATAACCGCCATGTGCGCCAAGGCGATGAAAACGCTGAAAGCTGGCTGAAGATACGCTACATAACTCCCGAACAGGAACAGGGAGATACGGCCATGACAGCAGCCAGCATCGTGGGTTGGGCGCACACGCCATTCGGAAAGTTCGACGCGGAGACCGTCGAAGGTCTCGTGGTCAAGGTCGCCAATGAGGCGCTCGCCGATGCCGGCATTGCCGCGTCCGATGTCGATGAGATCATGCTCGGCCATTTCAATGCCGGCTTCTCGCCGCAGGATTTCACGGCCTCGCTGGTGCTGCAGGCCAATCCGGCGCTGCGCTTCAAGCCGACCACCCGGGTCGAGAACGCCTGCGCCACCGGGTCGGCCGCCGTGCACCAGGGCATCCGCGCCATCGAGGCGGGCGCCGCGAAGATCGTGCTGGTGGTCGGCGTCGAGCAGATGACCAGGACGCCTGGCCCGGAGATCGGCAAGAACCTCTTGAAGGCGTCGTACCTGCCCGAGGACGGCGACACGGTCGGCGGTTTCGCCGGCGTGTTCGGCAAGATCGCGCAGGCCTATTTCCAGAAGTACGGCGACCAGTCGGATGCGCTGGCGATGATCGCCGCCAAGAACCACAAGAACGGCGTCGCCAACCCCTATGCGCAGATGCGCAAGGATTTCGGCTTCGAGTTCTGCCGCGCCGAGAGCGAGAAGAACCCGTTCGTCGCCGGCCCCTTGAAGCGCACCGATTGCTCGCTGGTCTCTGACGGCGCTGCCGCGCTGGTGCTGACCGATGCCGAGACCGCCAAGTCCATGGGCAAGGCGGTGAACATCCGCGCCACCGCCCATGCGCAGGATTTCCTGCCGATGTCCAAGCGCGACATCCTGCAGTTCGAAGGCTGCACCACCGCCTGGCAGCGCGCGCTGGACAAGGCCGGCCTGCAGCTCTCCGATCTCTCCTTCGTCGAAACCCACGACTGCTTCACGGTCGCCGAGCTGATCGAATATGAAGCGATGGGCCTGACCCCGAAGGGGCAGGGCGCGCGCGCGATCATGGAGGGCTGGACCCAGAAGGACGGCAAGCTGCCGGTCAATCCGTCCGGCGGGCTGAAGGCCAAGGGCCATCCGATCGGCGCCACCGGCGTCTCGATGCATGTGATGACCGCGATGCAGCTTACGGGCCAGGCGCCCGAGGGCATGCAGCTCAAGAACGCGCAGATCGGCGGCATCTTCAACATGGGCGGCGCTGCGGTCGCCAACTACGTCTCGATCCTCGAGCCGGCGAAGTAGCTTGAACATTGCCGAATGGCTGGCGGCGACGGCGCGGGCACGTCCCGATGCGCCGGCGCTGCTGACCGGCTTTGATCTGGACGCCGACTACGCGACCTTCGCTCGCCGCGCCGCCTCGATCGGGGCGGCGCTGGCGCGCGATCATGGCATTGCCGCGGGCGACCGCGTCGCGCTGTTTGCGTCGAACTGCACGCAATATCTCGAATGCCTCTACGGCATCTGGTGGATCGGCGCCGCGGCGATTCCGATCAACGCAAAACTGCACGGCCGCGAGGCGGCGTGGATCTGCGGCAATGGCGGCGCAAAACTCGCTTTCGTCTCCGATAACACGGTCGGTGCGCTGAGCGAGGCGAAGGACGATTGTCCCGCCGGCATGACCCTGCTGTCGGTCGACAGCGACGCCTACAAAACGATGCGGAGTGGCGAGGGCGCGCCCGCGCCGCTGCCGCGCGAAAGCAACGATCTCGCCTGGCTGTTCTATACATCGGGCACGACCGGCCGGCCCAAGGGCGTGATGCTCAGCCACGGCAATCTGCTGGCGATGTCGCTGTGCTATCTCGCCGACGTCGATCCGGCGACGCCGCACGATGCCTCGCTCTATGCGGCGCCGATCTCGCATGGCGCCGGCCTCTACAATTTCCCGCATGTCCGGATGGGCGGCCGCCACGTCGTTCCCGAGTCCGGCGGCTTCGATCCGGACGAGGTGCTCAACCTCGGCCGCCAGCTCGACAATGTCGTGATGTTCGCGGCACCGACGATGGTGCGCCGGCTGGTCGATGCCGCCAGGAAGCGCGGCGAGAACGGCGAGGGGCTGCGCACCATCATCTATGGCGGCGGCCCGATGTATACCGCAGACATCCGCGACGCGATGGCGACGATGGGCCAGCGCTTCGTGCAGATCTATGGCCAGGGCGAGTCGCCGATGACGATCACGGCGCTGTCGCGCGGCTGGCACGCCCGGAGCGATCATCCGCGCTATCTGGAATGGCTGGCCTCGGTCGGCACCGCGCAGAGCGTCGTCACCGTGCGCATCACCGGCAAGGACGGCAAGCCGCTGCCCGCAGGCGAGACCGGCGAGATCGAGGTCAAGGGCTTAACCGTGATGCTCGGCTACTGGAACAATCCGAAGGCCAATGCCGAGACGCTGAAGGACGGCTGGCTGCGCACCGGCGATGTCGGCCGGCTCGATGCCGACGGCTTCCTGACGCTGTCGGACCGTTCCAAGGACGTCATCATCTCCGGTGGCACCAACATCTATCCGCGCGAGGTCGAGGAAGCGCTGCTGACGCATCCCGACGTCCGTGAGGTCTCGGCGATTGGCGTGCCGGATCCGGAATGGGGCGAGATCGTCGTCGCCTGCGTCGTGCTGGAGGATGGCGCCACCCCCAACGACGGCAGGCTCGACGCCCACTGCCTTGCCTCGATCGCCCGCTTCAAGCGGCCCAAGCGCTACGTCTATCTCGATGCCCTGCCGAAGAACAACTACGGCAAGGTGCTGAAGACCGCGCTGCGGGAGATGATGGCCAAGGGCATGGGCCAAGGCGCGATGAGGCCGGGTTGAATCGAAAACATCGAAAACAACCCCATGCACAGTAGGGATTGGGGTGACTAAAGCCGTTAGGGGATAGGCCACAGCCTCCCGTCGCGCTAAGCTGGCTGCGCCCAGTCACCGGGAGAACGGACCATGGGAATCGAGACGTCTCTGTCGCTGTCGGAAGTGAACGATCGCATCGCGATCCTCCGGGACAATATCAGGCAGCTGATCGAGCAGGCCGCAGGCGCTGCGGGCGCCGAAGTCGAGGAGCGCATCGCCCAGCGGCTCGAGCAGCAGAATGCGGAACTGGAGAAGCTCCTGAAGGCGCGCGAGGTGATGACGGGGCAGTAACCGGCATCGGGCCGGCGGTAGGCACGCTTCGCCCGCCCTGCGTTCCGTCGCGCGGAAACGATCCGGCCGCCACCGCGCATACGCCCATACGCCCGGCGCAGCTTGATCTCGGCAAAGACCTCCCGTTACTAGGCTTCAATCCAGAACAGCCGGGGAGCGAGCAGCACGATGGGACCATTGCAGGGTATCAAGGTCGTCGACATGACGACCGTGCTGATGGGACCCTACGCCACGCAGATGCTTGGCGACTACGGCGCCGACGTCATCAAGGTGGAATCGCCCGATGGCGACGTGACGCGGCAGATCGGTCCGACCCGGCATCCCGGCATGGGCCCAGTGTTCCTCAACACCAACCGCAGCAAACGCTCGGTCTGCCTCGACCTGAAGAAGCCGGCAGGGCGCGAGGCCGTGCTGCGGCTGATCGCGAAGGCCGATGTGCTGGTCTACAATGTGCGCCCGCAGGCGATGGCGCGGCTGCAGCTCGGCTACGACGTCGTCGCCAAGGTCAATCCGCGGCTGATCTATGCCGGCGTGTTCGGCTTCGGCCAGGACGGGCCGTATGCCGCGAAGCCCGCCTATGACGATCTGATCCAGGGCGCGACCGCGCTGCCGGCGCTGATGGCGCAGACCTCGGACGGCGTGCCGCGCTACGTGCCGAATGCGCTGGTCGATCGCATCGTCGGCCTCACCGCGGTCGGCGCGATCTGCGCGAGCCTCGTGCACCGCGACCGCACCGGGCAGGGCCAGCGCGTCGACATCCCGATGTTCGAGACCATGGCCGGGTTCGTCATGGGCGACCACATGGGCGGGTTGACTTACGACCCGCCGCTCGACAAGGGCGGCTATGCCCGTCACCTCTCGCCGGACCGGCGGCCGTACAAGACGCTCGACGGCTATATCTGCGTGATCGTCTACAACGACAAGCAGTGGGAGAACTTCTTCAAGGCGACCGGCCGCAACGATCTGCGCAGCGATCCGAAGTTCGCGACCTTCGCCGGCCGCGCCAACAACATCGATGTCGTCTACGCCGAACTCGCGCGCATCCTGCAGACCAAGACGACGGCCGAATGGAACGAGATCCTCGAGAAGGCCGACGTGCCCGTGATGCCGATGCACGATCTCGAGAGCCTGCTCGAGGACCCGCATATGGTCGCGACCGGCGTCTTCCCCGTCGTCGAGCATCCGACCGAAGGTCGTATCCGCAGCATGACGCCGTCGGCGCGATGGTCGGAGACCAAGGTGGAACGGAACCGGCTGGCGCCGCGGCTCGGCGAGCACAGTGAAGCGATCCTGCGCGAGGCGGGTTTCTCGACTGAGGAGATCGCGGCGATGCTGCGCGACGGCGCGGCCAAGGCGCTGAAGGCATAGGAGACGACAGATGGATTTCGCACTCTCCGCCAACCAGGAATCGATCCGCGACGCGGTGGCAAAAATCTGCTCGCGCTTTGACGAGGCCTATTGGCTGAAGAAGGACAAGGAGGGCGGCTATCCGGCCGACTTCCATCGCGCGCTGGCCGATGCCGGCTGGCTCGGCATCTGCATCCCCGAGGAGTATGGCGGCTCCGGCCTCGGCATCACCGATGCCGCGATCATGATGCGCACGATCTCCGAATCCGGCGCCGGCATGTCCGGCGCATCGGCCGTGCACATGAACGTGTTCGGGCTCAATCCGGTGGTCGTGTTCGGCACCAAGGAGCAGTGCCAGCGCATGTTGCCGCCGATCATCGACGGTCGCGACAAGTCCTGCTTTGCGGTCACCGAGCCCAACACCGGCCTCAACACCACCCAGCTCAAGACCCGCGCGGTGCGGCACGGCGACAAATACATCGTCAACGGCCAGAAGGTGTGGATCTCGACCGCGCAGGTCGCCAACAAGATCCTGCTGCTCGCGCGCACCACGCCGCTGGAGGAGGTGCGGAGCCCGACCCACGGCCTCAGCCTGTTCTACACCGACTTCGACCGCAAGCGCGTCACCGTGCATGAGATCGAGAAGATGGGCCGCAAGCCGGTCGACTCCAACGAGCTGTTCTTCGAGAATTTCGAGATCCCGGTCGAGGACCGGATCGGCGAGGAAGGTCGTGGTTTCGAATACATCCTGCACGGCATGAACCCCGAGCGCATCCTGATCGCGGCGGAAGCCGTCGGCCTCGGTCAGATTGCGCTGAAGCGGGCGTCGGAATATGCCAAGGGCCGCATCGTGTTCAACCGTCCGATCGGCATGAACCAGGCGATCCAGCATCCGCTGGCGAAGTGCTGGATGGAGCTCGAGGCGGCCTGGCTGATGGTGCTGCGCGCCGGCTGGCAATATGACCAGAACCTGCCGTGCGGCCCCGCGGCGAACTCCGCAAAGTATCTGGCGGCGGAAGCCGGCTTCCACGCCTGCGAGCAGGCCGTGATGACCCATGGCGGCTTCGGCTACGCCAAGGAGTACCACGTCGAGCGTTACCTCAGGGAGTCGCTGATCCCGCGCATCGCGCCGATCAGCCCGCAGCTCATTCTCAGCTTCATCGGCGAGAAGGTGCTCGGCCTTCCGAAGTCGTATTGATGATGGGAAGTGTTAGTGATGGTCGTCATTCCGGGATGGTCCGAAGGACCAGACCCGGAATCTCGAGATTCCGGGTTCGATGCTTCGCATCGCCCCAGAATGACGCTCTGAGAGAGGTGAGGTGAAATGAGCTTCGTCACCGGCGTCGGCCTCACATCTTACGGCAAGCATGAGGGCTTGTCCTCGCTCGACCTGATGAGCAAGGCAGCCGAGCTTGCGATCTCCGATGCCGGGCTGAAGCGCGCCGACATCGACGGCATCCTGTGCGGCTATTCCACGGTCGCGCCGCACATCATGCTGGCGACCGTATTCGCCGAGCATTTCGGCATCCGCCCGTCCTACGCCCACGCCGTGCAGGTCGGCGGCGCGACGGGACTCGCGATGACCATGCTGGCGCATCACCTCGTCGATGCCGGCGTGGCGAAACACGTGCTGGTGGTCGGCGGCGAGAACCGGCTGACCGGGCAGAGCCGTGACGCCTCGATTCAGGCGCTGGCCCAGGTCGGGCATCCCGACTACGAGGTGACGCTGGGGCCGACGATCCCGGCCTATTACGGCCTGGTCGCGACCCGCTACATGCATGAATACGGGCTGACGCAAGAGGATCTCGCCGAGTTCGCCGTGCTGATGCGCAAGCACGCCCTGACGCATCCCGGCGCGCAGTTCCACGAGCCGATCACGGTTGCCGATGTGATGGCCTCGAAGCCGGTGGCGATGCCGTTAAAGCTGCTCGATTGCTGCCCGGTGTCCGACGGCGGCGCGGCCTGCGTGATCAGCCGCGAGCCGACCGGCGAGCGGCGGGTCCGCATCCGCGGCTGTGCCCAGGCGCACACCCATCAGCACATCACGGCCGCGCCCGCGTTGAGTGAACTCGGCGCGGAGATTTCGATCGCGAAGGCGAAAGCGGCGTCGGGCATCGCGATCTCGGACGTCCGTTACGCCGCGGTCTACGACAGCTTCACGATCACGCTGGCGATGCTGCTGGAAGATCTCGGCCTCGCCGGACGCGGCGAGGCCGCGGCGCGAGTGCGCGCCGGCTATTTCAATGGGGATGGTGAGATGCCGCTCAACACCCATGGCGGCCTGCTCAGCTACGGTCATTGCGGCGTCGGCGGCGCGATGGCGCATCTGGTCGAGACCCATCTGCAGATGACCGGCCGCGCCGAAAACCGCCAGGTGCGCGATGCCTCGGTCGCGCTGCTGCACGGCGACGGCGGCGTGTTGTCGTCGCATGTCAGCATGTTCCTGGAGCGCGTGCGATGAGTGGACCGATCGCTGACTGGACCAAGGGCGCGGAAGCCATCATCTATCAGACCTGCAACGCTTGCGGCGCGCGGCAATATTTTCGCCGTAGCTTCTGTGCGGCGTGCGGCTCGCCTGATCTCGCCGAGCATCGCGCGAGCGGGGCAGGGACGGTGTATGCGACATCGCTGGTCTGCCGTGCCGCAACGCCGGAGACGCGGGCGCATGTGCCCTACAACATCGTGCTGGTCGATGCCGACGAGGGCTTTCGCATGATGGCGCATGGCGATAGCGACCTTGCCATCGGCGACAAGGTCTCGGCGCGCTTCACGCAATTTGCGGGACGGCTGGTGCCGTATTTCGAAAAGGCGAAATGAGAGGGGCTGAACGATCCAGTCAGAACGCGAAACCAGGCTGAATTGGTTCGCTCTCGCCCCTCCAGTTGCGGATGACTTGTTTAGGCATGATCTTTCCGAAAACCGCTACACACTTTTCGGGATCATGCCTCAGTGCCAGTAAAAGACAAAGCTGGCGATGACGAGCATCGCCGTCACCGCCAGCATTTGCGCAAGCGCTTCCGAGGCCGCCCTCTTGGTGGCTTCCTTCATGCGTTTCCCCTAGACTTGGGCGTGACTCATCGTTGCGCAGATTACGCGCTCGACGGCCAGATTTTTTACTCGGAACACCCCGCGTCGAGCATTCGCTTTGATGAGTCCCCACTCAGCGAATATCGACTTTGGCAGGGTTGTCTTTGAATGCGGCGGCAATTTGACTCGGGCGTGTTGCTCCTGCGACGGCTGCCCGATACTGTTTCGAACCCGACAGAAACGACAGCAAGATCAAGGTTAGGAAATGGCCCGTATCGACTACTCCGATCCCGCGAAGGCAAGCCCGCGGACCCGCGAGATCCTCGACAAGAACCGCAACGCCAACATCTTCCGCATGATGGCGCATTCGCCGAGCTACTTTGAACAGTACTGCCGGCTCGGCGGCGCGATCCGCCACAAGGGTGAGCTCGATCCGATCGTGCGCGAGCTTGCGATCACGCGCACCGGCATTCTGTGCGAGGCGCCTTACGAGATCGTCGCGCACAAGCGCATCGGCAAGAATGTCGGCGTCACCGACGAGCAGAATGCCGCGCTGGAGAATTGGCAGTCTGCGACCTGCTTCAACGAGGTGCAGCGCGCCGCGCTCACCTTCACCGACGAGATCGTCAAGCTGAAGAAGCCGACGGATGCGACGTTCAAGGCGATCGCGTCGCTGTTGACGCCGGCCGCGCTGATCGAGCTGCAGCTCTCGGTCGGTTTCTACATCATGACGTCGAAGTTTCTCGAGACGTTCGAGATCGACATGCAGCCTGTGACGGAAGTGGTGAGCTGAGGTCTAGCCGGGCGCAGACTCCTTTGCCTCGCCCCGCTTGCGGGGAGAGGCCGGAGCGCATGAAATGCGATCCGGGTGAGGGGGAGCCTCCGCGAGTCTAACTCGGAGTCATTTTGCGGAGGCGGCCCCTCACCCCAACCCTCTCCCCGCAAGAGCGGGGCGAGGGGGACGAGAGACCTACCCCGACGTCAGCAGATCCACCTTCGCGTTCGCCACGATCAGCCGCTCGGTAAGGATCTGCGCGAGGTTGCGCATGATCCGCTCGCCCGCGCGCGGGTGCTGCTCGCGGAAGCGCTCGAAATCCGTGATCGCGACCTCATAGGCGGTGGCCGACATATCGGCGATCACGTCTGCGGTCCGCTTCGGCTCCAGCAGTGCCATTTCGCCGAACGCCATGCCGGCAGTCAGGGTCGCGAGACGGATGCCGTCGGGCAGGGTGACGTGGACCACGCCGCTGCGCAGGAAGAACAGCGAGGTCGCCTCGGTGCCCGCGGTGATGATCTTTTCGTTCGGCTGGTAGGTCCTGACCGCGCAGAGCGCGGCGAGATCGGCGATCTCGGCCTCGCTCAATCCGGCGAGCAGCGGCTGCTCGGAAAGCTCTGTCGTCTCGAGGAAGTCGATCGAGCCGCCATAGCGGTAGACGATCTGGTCCTCGGCCCATTCGATCGCGGTGTCGAGCAGGTAGAAATCCCTGATATTGCTGAGCCGGTTGGTCCACTCGCTGATTGTGGTCCATTCGCGCGAGGTCCGCTTGATGCCGGAGAGGATCACGGTGACGCCAAGCTCCGCCAGTTCCTGGAAGGCCTCCGCGACCAGCCTAGCGCCGGCGCGGGTCGTCGCGGTGACGCGACGCAGGTCGAAGATCACGAACTCCGGCCGCGGGCTGCCGGCGAGGCGGCGCGAGACATAGTCGACATTGGAGAGTGACAGCGTGCCGACCAGTTCGATCACGCGCACCTCCTGGAAGTGCTTTGCCAGGATCTCCTGTTCCTGCGGCCGCCGCACCCGGCGCGACGGGTTCTTGCCGATATTGTAGTCGGCGATGATGCTGTGGCGGGCGTCGTCGCTGCGGTTCAGCATGTGCAAATCGTAATGCGCCGACAGCGCCTCGCAGACCTTGATGCCGCGCACGCTGTTGCCGTGCTTGTCGAGTTTTGGCGAGTAGCTACCGAGCCCGAGCCGCGCCGGCAGTGCCGCCAGGATGCCGCCGCCGACGCCGCTCTTGGCAGGGATGCCGACGCGGTAAATCCATTCGCCGGCGTAGTCGTACATCCCGGACGACGTCATCACGGACAGCGTGCGCGCGATCGCGTAGGGCGTCACCACCTGTTCGCCGGTCAAGGGATTGATGCCGCGGTTGGCCAGCGTCGCCGCCATCACGGCGGTGTCGCGCGCGGTGACGAGGATCGCGCATTGCCGGAAATAGACGTCGAGCACCGCAGGCACGTTCTCGGTGATCACGCTGTTGGTGCGCAGCAGATAGCCGATCGCCCGGTTGCGGTCGCCGGTGGCGCTCTCGGAGGTGTAGACCGCATCGTCGACGTCGAGCTCGCGGCCGGCGAAGCGGCCGAGCGCATGGCGGATATAGTCGAACGCGCCGTCGCCCTTGTCGGCATGGAGCAGGCCGGAGCAGGCGATCGCGCCAGCGTTCACCATCGCATTGAACGGGTGGTTGTCGGCATTGAGCCGGATCGAATTGAAGGGGTCGCCGGATGGTTCGACGCCGATCACGCTTTCCACCCGCTCGGCGCCCAGCGTGTCCAGCGCCAGCGCGAACACGAACGGCTTCGACATCGACTGGATGGTGAAGGGCACCCGGGTGTCGCCGACCTCGTAGACATGGCCGTCGAGCGTCGCCAGGCTGATGCCAAAATGGGCAGGATCGGCCTTGCCGAGCTCGGGGATGTAGTCGGCAACCGCGCCGGCCTCCTCCGGCAGGAAGTCTGCGTAACAAGTATGCAGAAACCGCAGCAGCGGCGGCTGCGAGCGGGCCCAGTTGACGGTAGAGGCAGTGACGGGAGGAGGTGATCGCTTCATCGCCTCCAGTTGTGCAACGCAATCAGGGCGCGCGCAACCGAGCGCGCCTCGACGTCAGCCGTGAGGCGGCCGGATCGGACGCGATCGGAGGGGCCACCGACTTTCGAACAGATGTTCACAAAACGAGCGGTTGCTCGGCATTTGTTTCGTCATACGAAACTTCCTGATCGGGAATGTTTCGAAAGCGAAACAGCGTGCGCCATTGTGTTGGCTGCAGGGCAACCACCACCCAGGATGCGGCATCTGGGAATTTGATCCGTGCGAGGCGGCGGCACGCCCGCCGTCAGGTCTCGACGATCGCGATCGCCTGGCCTTCGGCGATGACATCGTCAATCCTCACCAGAATCGACTTGATTTTGCCTGCTGCCGTCGATGTGACCGGTATCTCCATCTTCATCGCTTCGACGAACGCAATCTCGTCGCCATCGCCGATGCTGCTGCCGGTTTCAACAGGAAGCGCGCAAACGCGCCCGGCAACTTCGGTCACAACCTTGATCTCTGGCATTCCACTCTCCGATACCGTCTAGCGGAAATTTCATCCGGCGAACGGCTTTTTGTTGTGGCGGCAGATTGCCTGAGGTAGCTTCATCTGCAAGTGGAATTTTATTCCGCATGACGGAATGGAGCCAAACAAAATGGGACGGCGCTCGGAACGGCTTAGCAGGCAGGGAATGCTCGCCAGCGAGACTGGCGATGGCGATGTGATCCAGGTGGTGTCGCGCGCCTTCGATGTGTTGCGGTGCTTCGAGGGACATGAAGCGCGGCTCGGCAATCTCGAGATCTCGAACCGCTGCGGTCTGCCGCGTTCGACGGTGTCGCGCTTGACGCACACGCTGACGCGGATGGGACAACTCGTCTATCTGCCGCGCGACCAGAAATATCGCATCGGGCCGAGCGCGGTCGCGATGAGCACCACGATGATGAAGGGGCTGCAGCTTCGCAACCTGATCCGGCTGCGCTTGCAGGATGTCGCGGACCAATTGCCCGGCACCGTGGGCTTCGTCATCCCCGACCGTTTTCATCTGGTCTATCTGGAGTTCGCCCGCGCGGCGAACGCGCTCGGCCTGCATGAGGCGACCGGCAGCCGCATCTCGATGGCGACCACCGCCGCCGGCCATGCCTACACCGCCGCGCTCGATCCCGCGATCGGTGATGCGCTGATCGCGGAGATGGAAGGCGAGTTGCCGGAGGGCGCCAAGATGCTGACGCCGCGCATCGCGGCCAACCGCCGGCATCTGCAGGAGCACGGCTATGTCGTCGCCTGCGGCCTGTGGAGCCCGCACATCAACGGCGTCGCGGTGCCGCTGTGGTCGCCGCAATATCAGACCTATGTGGTTACCACGATCGGCCTGCTCTCGGCGATGTATGACGAGGCGCGGCTGCATCGCGAGGTGGCGCCGCAGATGGTCGATCTCGCCGCCGCGCTCGGCAGCCTGCTCGAAGGCGCCGACGGCGACATCTTCAACAATCGGATCGAACGCAAGTCGCTTCCGGTGACCGCCCATAACAACAACAAAATCATCAAGACGGAGGCAATGAATGAACTGGAAGCCGGAACTCGACGACCTCGCCCGGCGCGAAGCGTTCGCGCGGGAGATGGGAGGCGTTGACAAGGTCAAGCGGCAACGCGACCAGGGCCGGCTCACAGTTCGTGAGCGCATCGACAAGCTCGTCGACCAGAACAGCTTTCACGAGGTCGGTGCCATCTCCGGCATCGCCGAATACGACGAGAGCAACGAACTCAAGCATCTGACGCCGGCGAACTGCGTGTTCGGCCGCGCCAAGGTCGACGGCCGCACCGTGGTCGTGGTCGGAGACGATTTCACCGTGCGTGGCGGCTCGGCCGATGCCTCGATTTCCGCCAAGCCGCTGATGGCGGAGGAGATGGCGCACGACTTCCGCCTGCCGATCATCCGCGTGATCGAGGGATCCGGCGGCGGCGGCTCGGTGAAGACCATCGAGACCAGGGGCGCCGCCAATCTGCCCGGTGGCGTCGGCGGCACCCGTTCGTACTGGTTCACGCTTGCCAATCTGGCGCAGGTGCCGGTGGTCGGCCTCGGGCTCGGCTCGGTCGCGGGCCTGGGTGCCGCGCGGCTGGCGGCCACGCATTACTCGGTCATGACCAAGAGCTCCGCGATGTTCGTCGCCGGTCCGCCGGTGGTGAAGCGGCTCGGCCAGGATCTGACCAAGCAGGAGCTCGGCGGCGCCGACATCCAGACCCGTGCCGGCGGGATCGACCAGGCCGTTGACACCGAGGAGGAGGCGTTCGACTACGCGCGGCGCTTCCTGTCCTACTTGCCGTCGTCGGTCTACGATTTGCCGCCGACCATTCCCTGCACCGACGACCCGGAACGTGCCGAGGAATCGCTGATGAAGGCCGTGCCGCGCAACCGCCGGCAGGTCTACAAGATGCGGCCGATCATCGAGGCCGTGGTCGACAAGGGCTCGTTCTTCGAGGTCGCCGCCAATTTCGGCCGGCCTGTCATCACCGGGCTGGCGCGGATCGAGGGCCGGGCGGTGCTGCTGCTCGCCAGCGATCCCTTCCACTATGGCGGCTCGTGGACCTCGGACGCGTGCCAGAAGGTGGTGCGCTGGGTCGACTTCGCCGAGACCTTCCATCTGCCGGTGGTCTATCTGATGGATTGCCCCGGCTTCATGATCGGGCTCGAGGCGGAGAAGTCGGCGACCATCCGCCACGGCGTGCGCGCGATGGCCGCGGTCAACCAGAGCACGGTGCCCTGGTGCACCATTATCATCCGCAATGCCTTCGGCGTCGCCGGCGTGGTGCATCAGCCGGCCAACCGCTTCTCGATGCGCTATGCTTGGCCGTCCGCCTATTGGGGTTCGCTGCCGCTCGAAGGCGGCATCGAAGCGGCCTATCGCGCCGAGATCGATGCGGCCGAAGATCCCGCCGCCAAGCTGCGCGAGATCGAGGATCGCCTCAACAAGCTGCGCTCGCCGTTCCGCTCGGCCGAGAAATTCTGGGTCGAGGAGGTGATCGACCCGCGCAAGACGCGCTCGCTGCTCTGCGAGTTCGCGCGCCTCGCCGAGCCGATCCGCAAGGCCGGGCCGCCGAGCAACATGTCGACGCGGCCGTAAGCCTTTGATGTTGTCATTCCGGGGCGGTCCGCAGGACCGAACCCGGAATCTCGAGGTTCCGGGTTCGATGCTACGCATCGCCCCGGAACGACATCACGCTACTACTCCGCCTCGCGATGCACGTCGTGGATCACGATGCCCATGCCGTTCTCGGGCATCTTGATCCATTCGCGGCGCTTCAGCGAGCGCTTGGTATCCTCATGTCCGCTCGCCCAGTGCTCGCGCATCGAGGTGCCGGAGAATTCGTGGTCCTTGGCGTCGCCCTCATAGGCCTTCTGCTGATAGATCAGCTGCAGCAGCGTGATGCCGGGCAGCCGGCTGTTGGCCTTCTTGAGCTGGCGCTCGTCGTCCGAGAGCTGCTCGTCCGGAATCTTTCCCAGCGCGTTATGCAGGGCGGTGCGCAGATTGTAGGTCTTGCGGTAGACGTCGGTGTTGTAGCGGGTGCGCGACGAATACATGATGTCCTTGTGGCGGGCCATCACGTCCTGGATGTCGCGCGGCAGCGCGCCGCGCGCCGAGAACAAATCGACCTGGAACACCAGCGAATTCATGTTGTCTTCCTGGTCGAGCAGATGCTGCAGCGGCGTGTTGGAGACGATGCCGCCGTCCCAGAAGTGATCGGTGCCGACCTTCACCATCGGCAGCGCCGGCGGCAGCGCGCCGCTCGCCATGATGTGCTCGGGGATGATCTCGTCATGGGCGTTGTCGAAATAGATGAAGTTGCCGGACAGCACGTTCACCGCGCCGACCGCAAAGCGCAGCTTCTTGGAATTGATGCGGTCGAAATCGACCAGTTCGAGCAGCGATTCACGCAAGGGCGTCGTGTCGTAATAGCTGGTGGCGGTGCGGGCGCCGGCCGGGCTCAGCCACGGATTGGACTGATGCGGGGTGAAGAAGCCGGGCTGCCCCAGCGTCGTCGTCAGCCATGAGCTGGTGAAATTGCGCGCCTTGCGGAAGATGTCGCCATCAGGCGTGTAGTGCCAGATCTTGCGGCTGGTGATGCGATCCCAGAAGGTGTGCAGCCGCTCCAGCCGCTTGTCGGGCGGATTGCCGGCGATGATCGCCGAGTTGATCGCGCCGATCGAGACGCCGCAGACCCAGTCGGGCTCGATGTTACACTCATGCAGCGCCTGATAGACGCCGGCCTGATAGGCGCCGAGCGCGCCGCCGCCCTGCAGCACCAGCGCCACGCGATCGCATCCTTGGGGACGCCAGCCTGGCGTCGCGTGCTCGATATCGTCGACATGAGGGGTACGCGCGTCCATATCGGACACTCCAAAAAATTCGCGGCGAGAATTCAGGGCGCCGATGACGCGGTGATGACAAGCGTCGCGCCGACGCACGGCGCATCCGCCATGCCTGCCTGCATGGTTAGCATTGGCCTCATCAGGCAAATGCGGGTCACGCCCCGGGGGTCATGCCCCTGAAGGAAATCCCTCATATCGCTGTCAATCTCGGCCGCTAGCCTCCGCGCAAACTTTGCAAAACAGGGGGTGATTGCGATGCGCAGGGAAGATCTGCTCAAGCTTCCGTCCATGCCGGCCGCCGGTCCGAGCTATCCCGCCGGTCCCTACCGCTTCATCGATCGCGAATTCCTCGTCATCACCTATGAGACCGATCCGGAATTGATCCGCGCCGGCCTGCCTGAGCCGCTGGAGCCGATCGAGCAGGCGATCGTGCATTACGAATGGATCAAGATGCCCGACAGCTCCGGCTTCGGCAGCTACACCGAGTCCGGCCTCGTGATCCCCGCGCGGCTGCGCGGCGAAGAGGTCAACTTCGTCTGCCAGATGTATCTCGACGATGATCCGCCGATCGCGGCCGGCCGCGAGATCTGGGGCTTTCCGAAGAAATACGCCCATCCCAAGCTCGAGATCGTCAAGGACACCCTGACCGGCACGCTGGAATATGCCGGCCAGCTCGTCGCAATGGGCACGATGGGCTACAAGCACGAGAGCATGGCGGGCAACGGCGACGTCACCCGCGCCACGCTGTCGAAGACGCAAGTCAATCTGAAGATGATCCCCGGCGTCGACGGTCATCTCGAGGTCTGCCAGCTGGTCGCGATTAACCTGACCGACATCGTCGTCAAGGGATCGTGGATCGGGCCGGGCCGCCTGCACCTCGTGCCGCACGTCAACGCGCCGGTCGCCGACTTCCCGGTCAAGCGCGTGGTCGGCGCGCATCATTACATCGCCGATCTGACGCTGCCGTTCGGCCGCGTCGTGCACGACTACAACAAGGAAGCAGCCGAGGCGGCTGCGCCGACCGGCCTTGCGGCGGAGTAGAGCTGTCGCCGACACAGACCAAGGCGGGCAGCGGCCTCAGGCCGCCGCCGGCTTCGGCTCTGCTGCCGGCTTCGGCCGTGCGATCGCGAGCGTGATCACCGCCGCGCAGACGCAGAGCGCGCCGGCGATGAAGAACGCCGGCAGATAGCTGGAATAGACCGTGCGCGATACGCCGGCACCGAACGCGGCGGCGCCGGCGCCGAGCTGGTGGCCGGCGAAGATCCAGCCGAACACCAGATTGGCGCGCTCGGCGCCGAAGCGCTGCGCGGTGAGCCGCACCGTCGGCGGCACGGTCGCGATCCAGTCGAGCCCGTAGAACATCGCGAACAGCGACAGGCCGTAGAACGTGAAATCGGAGTAAGGCAGGTACAGCAGCGACAGGCCGCGCAGGCCATAGTACCAGAACAGCAGATAGCGGTTGTCGTAACGGTCCGACAGCCAGCCCGAGATGATGGTGCCGAAGAAGTCGAAGATGCCCATCGCGGCGAGCAGGCTCGCGGCCTGCACCTGCGGAATGCCGAAATCGAGACACATCGGGATCAGATGGACCTGGACCAGACCGTTGGTCGAGGCGCCGCAGACGAAGAAAGTCGCGAACAGGATCCAGAACACCGACGATTTCGAGGAGTCGCGGAGCGTGCCGAGCGCGACCGCCATGATCGGCGCATTGGCCGGCGGCGGCGCGGGGAGCGGCGCGGTGCCCGCATCGCCGAACGGGCGCAGGCCGACGTCGCTCGGCCGGTCGCGGAGCAGCATCAACACCGCAAAGGCGGCGATGCCGAGCATGACGCAGACGAATCCAAGCGCAACGCGCCAACCATGGCGCTCCGTGATGGTGGCGAGCAGCGGCAGGAAGGCGAGCTGCCCGGTCGCGACGCTCGCGGTGAGCATGCCGATCACGAGGCCGCGCCGCGCCACGAACCAGCGCGTGGCAATGGTCGCGCCGAGCACCAGCGCGGTCATGCCGGTGCCGATCCCGATCACGACGCCCCACAGCAGGATGAGCTGCCAGACCTGCGTCATCGCCAGCGACGCGACAAGGCCGGAGACCACGATCAGCTGCGCCGCCAGCGTCACATTGCGCAGGCCGTAGCGGTTCATCAGCGCGGCGGCGAACGGTGCCATCAGCCCGAACAGGATGAAGCGGATCGACAGCGCCGAGGAGATTTCGGCGGTGGACCAGCCGAACTCCTTCTGCAGCGGCACGATGAAGACGCCGGGCGCGCCGACGGTGCCGGCCGAGATCAGCGCGGCCAGGAAGGTCACGGCGACCATCACCCAGCCATAGTGGATGTTGCGGCGGGCGAGAGTGGAAGCAAGCCAGTTCGAGATCATTATGGTCCAGGTCAAATGCAATGAGGGGGCTGTTGGTGATGCGCAATATGGCACGAGGGAGCCATGTCTAAAATGACATTGTTCCCTCGTTTTCGGACTCAAGCACGGACGGTCCCGTCGCGCCCGGACGGACGATCCGGAGGGGTGCCATCTCTCCGCGTCATTGCGAGCGAAGCGAAGCAATCCATCGATCCGCGCATGTGGATGTATGGATTGCTTCGTCGCTATCGCTCCTCGCAATGACGGATGGCGCTGGTCAGTGCGTCACCCGCTCGACGGCGATGGCGGTGGCTTCGCCGCCGCCTATGCACAGCGCGGCGACGCCGCGCTTCAGGTTCTGCGCCTCCAGCGCGTGCAGCAGCGTCACGATCAGCCGCGCCCCGGTGGCGCCGATCGGATGGCCGAGCGCGCAGGCGCCGCCGTTGATGTTGAGCCGGTCTCTGGGGATGCCGAGGTCGCGCTGCGCCGCCATCGCGACGACAGCAAACGCCTCGTTGATCTCGAATAAATCGACATCGCCGACGCTCCAGCCGACCTTGTCGAGCAGTTTTCTGATCGCCGGGATCGGCGCGGTGGTGAACCACTGCGGCTCCTGGCTGTGGGTGGCGTGGCCCTTGATCTCGGCGAGCACCGGCAACCCGTTGCGATCCGCGAGCGAGCGCTTTGCCAGGATCAACGCCGCGGCGCCGTCCGCATTGGCCGAGGAGGCGGCCGGGGTGATGGTGCCGTTGGCGCGGAATGCCGGCTTCAGGCCGGGGATCTTGGCCGGATCGACCTTCAGCGGGTGCTCGTCATTGGCGATGATGCGCGGACCGGCCTTCTCGCTAAGCGTAATCGGTGCGATCTCGGCCTTGAAGGCGCCGCCCTCGACCGCCCTGCGGGCGCGGCTCAGCGTCTCCATCGCAAAAGCGTCCTGGTCGGCGCGGGTGAACTGATAGGCCTCCGCGGTCGCCTCGCCGAAATCGCCCATCGAGCGGCCCGTCTCATAGGCGTCCTCGAGCCCGTCCATCATCATGTGGTCGATGATGCGGTCGTGGCCGGCGCGATAGCCGCCGCGTGCCTTCTGCAGCAGATACGGCGCGTTGCTCATGCTCTCCATGCCGCCGGACAGCACGATCTCGGCCGAGCCCGCCTTGATGATGTCGTGGGCCAGCATGGTCGCCTTCATGCCGGAGCCGCAGACCTTGTTGACGGTGGTGGCGCCGGTGGCATCCGGCAGCCCCGCGCCGCGCGCGGCCTGGCGGGCAGGGGCCTGGCCCTGGCCGGCGGGCAGCACGTTGCCCATGAACACCTCGTCGATGCGCTCGGGCGCAAGTTTCGCGCGCTCCAGCGCCGCGCCGATCACATGCGAGCCGAGCTTGTGGGCGGCGAGCGGCGTCAACTCGCCCATGAAGCGGCCGAGCGGGGTGCGGGCCGCGGAGAGGATGACGACGGGATCGGTGCTGGATGCCATGGCGGAACTCCGTTCCGTGCGGGAATCTGATTGGATTATATGCATCATATGATGCAGCACAAAAAATGCAACCGCGTCATCCATGACAAAATGTCGTGTTCGCATGAGTTGGTGCGGGGATGTTTCACCCCGATCTCCGCTGTCGTCCCTGCGAAAGCAGGGACCCATACGCCGCGGCGGGTGTAGTAAAGGGACTCGTCGTTCCGGCGTCGTGCACCAATAACCATTCGTGGTTATGGGTCCCTGCTTTCGCAGGGACGACACCGAATGTGTTGCATGCGCTGTGAGAGGCCGACAGCTTTTACCGCATGTATGGCTTCCAGCCAGAATACTTCGAGAAGATGAAGGGCGCGCTGCGGCAGGCTGGGCTGCCTGAATGAGCGCAGGGGCGCCTAGACGCCGGAGCGCATGGCCGGCACATACGGGCCGGCCATCAATAGCGGCCACCATCGCGCTTTTGCTGCGTGAGCCATTCCGACAAGGTTTTCGTTTTCGGTGCTGGATCGCGGGAGGGCTCTCGGCGGATGTTGTTGCCGGAACGCGTTGACCGGAGCTCGATCGATTCGGTTTTCATGGTTGCAGCCGCGGATGCGGTCGATCTATCCGCAGCTTCCTTTTCGAGGCGCAGCTTTTTCAATCGCGCCATCTTGTCCCGCTCTGCCTCGGTTTCAGCAGTGTCGGATAGCAGCGCCTTGTGGTGAGCAGTCTCTGCCGAACCCAGCACTCCGATAATCGTGGTCTCGCCCAGCGCTTTGCAGGCCTCGAGCCGATGCAATCCCTCGAGCAAGACGAGCCGGCTCTCATCCGGCCGAACGAGAATCGGGACTTGTTGTCCAATTTCCAGAATGCTGGCCGCTATCTCTTGAACGACCTCAAGCCTGAGGGTCTTCCTCTTCTTCAAGGGAACGTAGATCTGGTCGATTGGAAGGCTTTCCGGGCCAGGCACGCTGTCACTTCCTCCTCAGGGGCGACCCAAAACAGGTTCAAGGATGCAGCGCTACGCCGTGGCTGGAGCCTTGTAAATCGGAGCGGGGCCTCAAGCGCTCGACTTGATGCCCTAATCCGACCGCCAGGCGCCGAGCAAGAATCGCCGCTTCGGCGCCGAGCCCGCCTGCTTTTGCACGTCGGGCAGATCGACGGCGTAACGCTTCATCAGCAGCTTGATTGCGATCCCGATGATCACAAAGGGCGTCACGTAGATCGCGAAAACTTCGAAGGCTGTCATGGTGTCCTCCGCGGTCTCGGACAGGCATTGTAGCACATCATCGCATGGGGCGGAGCAGACGGATGCTCCGGCAGCGCGTGCTGGTGGGCAGTGCAACACGCCGCTACCACCGCGCATGGCCGCATGCGGCGGCTTCGATTGACACGTCCTGCCTCGGCGTTACGCTGCCGGAACAGGGGCTTTTTCCCAAGAGAATCAATATCTGCAATCAAGACCCAGAAGAACCAAGAAAAGGGCAGGACACGCCGTGACACGCGTCATCGCGTCGTGAGCGGGACCACGCGGACCTCCGCGCTCGCACCGTTTCGCATCCGCAGCTATCGCTTCCAATGGCCGTCCGACCTGCTCACCTCCTGGGCGTTCGAGGTCGAGACGCTGGTGCTCGGCTGGTACATCATGGTCGAAACCGGCTCGGTGCTGCTGCTGACCGTGCTCGCTTCGCTGCAATATGTCGGCACCCTGGTCGCGCCTGTCGTCGGCATGATCGGCGACCGGATGGGGCACCGCGATCTGCTCGCCGTGATGCGCTTTGCCTATACCGCGCTCGCCGGGACCATCATGACGCTGGCGCTGACCGGACATCTGGCACCGCTCAACGTCATGATCATCGTCGCGGTCATGGGGCTGATCCGCCCGTCAGACCTCGGCGTGCGCGGCGCGCTGCTCGCCGACATCATGCCGCCGGAGCAACTGGTCGGCGCCATCAGCCTGGCGCGCACCACGCAGGATTCGGCGCGCATCGCCGGCGCCTTGACCGGGGCCGGATTGTTCGCCGCGCTCGGCATCGGCTATGTGTATGTCGGGATCGCCAGCTTCTATTTCATCGCCGCGATCCTGATGCTGTGCATGGGCCGGCCGAAGTCACACGGCGCCGCCGATCAGTCTGATATCGACCTGCCGGGCTCGAAACTGCTGCGCGACCTCAAGGAGGGCATTGTCTACGCCTGGAGCGGCCCAGGCATGCGCGCTGCGCTCTGCGTCGCCTTCCTCGCCAATCTCACCGCGTTTCCGCTGACCAACGGGCTATTGCCCTATGTCGCGCGCGACATCTTCCACACTGACCAGACCGGTCTCGGCTATCTCTCCGCGAGCTTTGCGGTCGGCTCGCTGATCGGCTCGATCACCCTCAGCATGGCCGGCGGCGTGCGGATCGCGCGGCTCCTGATCGGCGCGACGCTCGCCTGGTACGCGATGCTGCTGGTGTTCGTCGAGCTCAGAACCATGCCGGTGGCGATGGCCTGCCTGGTGCTCGCCGGCATCGCGCAGAGCATGTCGATGATCTCGGCCGCGGTGATGCTGATGCGCAACGCCAGCGCGCATCTGCGCGGCCGCGTGATGGGCGTGCGGATGATGGTGATCTACGGCCTGCCGCTCGGCCTGCTCGCGGCCGGCAGCCTGATCGACCTGATCGGCTACACCGCGACCGGCACGCTGCTTGCCGCCGCTGGCTTCATCGCGATGCTCGCGATCGCGCTGCACTGGCGGGCCGACCTGTGGCCGGTGCACGCGCCGGCGAATGCGAGGTGAGGGGAATGCGTAACCCGGATGAAGCGAAGCGTAATCCGGGGCAGTCATTCCCGCACGTCGCTTCGCTCATGCGGGCTACGGCTACATACTAAAAGATAACTCCCGAAGTGAAGTGATGATCACTGGTAGAGACATCGTCAGGTACATCATCTGGGTGAGCTTTGTTCTGACCATCCTCGCCTTTTGCGCGACGTTCCTGCCGCGCGCAGGCCACTCCCAAACACCAAGAGGGCTTGGCATTTGTAGCCCGGATGACGTGCAGCGAAATCCGGGGCGACTGTCCTGCCGAGCGCGCAGTCCCGGATTGCGCTTCACTTCATCCGAGCTACAAGACTGGCCACAGAACTGAACCACCGATTGAGGATGTGCATGGACGAGCAGCACAGAATTCGGCTGATTGGCGGTCAATATGAGGAAACAGCTCTCTTCAGATTATTCGATGAGGGTGACGCCTGCAGGCTTCTGTGCGAATACCGACACAAAACCATCGAGCACACTGCGAGCGATTTCTTCCAGGCTCTGTGTGATATTCGCAGTCTGTTAGCCGAAAATGGCCTCATACCGTTCTGCTACGGAGCAAGCCTGAACGTATATCCGTCGGGGATGGCAAGAGATATGGGCCAAGGTCTCAAGGCCTATAAACTCGCCGTGGGCCGGCATGCCAAGATGAGCGATCTTGTAGAGATATTTGGTAGCGGTCCCGACGTGAATCCGGCTTCTGTCGCCGCGCAGGAGCAGTTTTTCAGCAATTGGCTTGCGTCGCCACGCTCGTAACTACCATTTCGGCACGAGTCCAAGGCAACTATAGCCCCCCGATGAGGGAAACGGCATCTGGGGCGGCCAGTCCCGCAGATCGCTGAGCTAATGCGGGCTACTAGCTGACCGTATGATCCCTATGGCCTAAGAAGAATTGCGGGCAGCCTCAAGTTGGCGGTGCAGCTCATCAGCGATTTCGGATTCATCTTGCTCGCGGACCGGCCCGAGCTTGGTCGCGAAATCCCTTGCCTGTTCGACAGTAGCGCCAGCGTAGGCCATGACGTGAAGATGTGTGTCCTGCCATGCCGGTCCATTGATCCGCACGGTCCAGCGCCACTGATCATCGTGGCATATCCCGAAGATCCGCCGTCCGTTTATCGGGTGCGTGACGCATAGTGGTCCTTCCCACCATGTTTCTTCATGCATAGCGCAGTCTCTCGGTCAGCGGCGAGTATAGCCTGGATGAAGCGAAGCGTAATCCGGGGCGGCTCGATCCGCGATGACGCGTCCCCGGATTTCGCTGCGCTCCATCCGGGCTACGAGGCGCGCGTTTTGTGTCGATCATGCCGCCTGCGCGGCGCGGCGGATGTGCACCGGTACCGACTTGTACGACGGCGTGCCGCTTTCCTTGTCCTGATAGTCCAGTGGCACGAGGCCGTTGGCTTCAGGATAATAGGCGGCGACCGAGCCGCGGGCGATGTCGTAGACGATCGCGGTCAGCGTCAAACGGCGCGGCTCGCCGGATGGCAGCGCGGTTTCGATCTCGACGAGGTCGCCATGGGCGAGGCCGCGCGCTGTGAGATCAGCCTCGTTGGCGAACAGCACGTCGCGCCGGCCGAACACGCCGCGATAGCGGTCGTTCAAGCCGTAGATCGTGGTGTTGTACTGGTCGTGGCTGCGGATGGTGGCGAGCTTGAGGACCGACTTGTCCGCCAGCACCGGGTCCTCCTCGAGGCCGTCGAAGATCAGGAATTCGGCCTTGCCGGATGCGGTGGTCCATTTGCGCTCGGTCGGCGGCAGCGGCAGGCGGAAGCCGCCGGGAATCCGGATCCGCGCGTTGAAATCCTTGAAGTCCGGGAAGACGCCCTCGATGGCGTCGCGGATGCGGTCATAATCGGCGATCAGCTCGGCCCACGGCACTTTGCTCGCCGGCAATGTCGCCATCGCGATGCCGGCAATGATTGCCGATTCCGAAAGCAGATTCTCGGAGGCCGGGGTCAGCTTGCCGCGCGAGGCGTGCACCATCGACATCGAATCCTCGACGGTAACGACCTGCGGGCCCGAGGCCTGGATGTCGCGCTCGGTGCGGCCGAGCACCGGCAGGATGATCGACTGCTTGCCGACCAAGAGATGCGAGCGGTTCAGCTTGGTGCCGAGGTGGACGGCAAGCTCCAGCTTGCGCATCGCGGACGTGCAGCGTTCGGGGTCGGGGAGGGCGATGGCAAAATTGCCGCCGAGGCAGACCAGCACTTTCGATCGGCCGTCGTCGATCGCCTCCATCGCGGCGACCGCGTCATGGCCGTGATGGCGCGGCGGCTTGAAGCCGAAGGTGCGCTCGATGCCCTCGAACATCGCGATGTTGGGTTTCTCGGTGATGCCGACCGTGCGGTTGCCCTGCACGTTGGAGTGGCCGCGCAGCGGGCAGATGCCGGCGCCGGGCTTGCCGTAATTGCCCTTCAAGAGCAGCAGGTTTGCGATCTGCTGCACATTGTCGGTGCCGCGCATGTGCTGGGTGATGCCCATGCCGTAGGTGACGATGGTGGCTTTGGACTTCGCGTAGGCGGCCGCGACCTCGCCGAGCTGGGCACGGCTGAAGCCGGAGACGGTCTCGATCTTGTCCCACGCCGTTGCGCGCAGATCGGCGGCGAACGCGTCAAAGCCGTTGGTGTGCTCGGCGATGAAGGCGTGATCGAGCACGTCGTGGCTCGCATCATCCTTCTCGATGAGCGCCTTCATGACGCCCTTCAGCACCGCAGCGTCGGCGCCGACCTTCGGCTGGTAGTAGGTCGAGGCGATCCGGGTCGAGCCGAGCGTCGCCATCTCGATCGGGTCCTGCGGATCGGCAAAGCGCTCCAGCGCGCGTTCGCGCAGCGGATTGAACACGATGATCGGCACGCTGCGGCGCGAGACCTCCCACAAGGTGCCCATCATGCGCGGATGGTTGGTGCCGGGATTGTGGCCCATCGCGATGATCAGCTCACAATGATCGAAATCGTCCAGCGACACCGTGCCCTTGCCGATGCCGATCGATTGCGGCAGCCCGACGCTGGTCGCCTCGTGGCACATGTTCGAGCAGTCGGGGAAATTGTTGCTGCCGTATTCGCGCGCGAAGATCTGGAACAGGAAAGCGGCTTCGTTCGAGGCGCGGCCGGAGGTGTAGAACTCGGCCATGTCGGGATCGGGCAGGCTGCGCAGCGTCTCGCCGATCCGCGCGAGGGCGTTGTCCCAGCTGATCGGCTGGTAGGTGTCGCTCGCGGCATCATAGGCGAGCGGCTCGGTCAGCCGGCCCTCGTTCTCCAGATGGAAATCGGTCCAGCCGAGCAGCTCGGTCACGGTGTGCGCGGTAAAGAACTCCGGCGTGACGCGCTTGCTGGTCGCCTCCCAGGTCACGGCCTTGGCGCCGTTCTCGCAGAACTGGAAGGTGGAGGTGTGTTCCTTGTCTGGCCAGGCGCAGCCCGGACAATCGAATCCGTCGGGCTTGTTGGTCCGCAGCAGCGTGATCGGCGCCTCGACCAGATCCATCTGGGTGCGAACCGCCTCCGCGGTGGCCTTGAGGGCGCCCCAGCCGCCGGCCGGAGCATCATAGGGGCGGATACCGGGAACGTCGCGCTTTTGGACCATATGTCCTCCTGCAGCTTTTGAGTGGCGACCCCGTGCGTTTGCCCCGAAATTGATCGTTGGTTTTGGCACCGGCGCTCAGATCGACGTTCTCGATCCGAGACGGCTGGTTTGTGATTGAGGTTAGACTAGTTGGCTGGGCTCGGCGGTCAACAGTCTGTCAGATGCCTAGCCCGGATGAAGCCAACGGGTCGCGCGAACGCGCGCCCGATGACAGGCTCTGCGCAATCCGGCGGAGTGGTCTCGCGGATAAAGTCTCCCGAATTTTGCCGCGCTCCATCCGGACTACGAGACCGCCGTTCGATGAGCAAAGTCCACTCGCGTTGGCTGTGGAGGACATCCCGGCGTCACATATCTGTTGGAGCCCGGTGTTAGGACCGGCTTGCACCGCCTCGCATTTTCCGCGGGGTGCTCTCCGCATTGCCTGATCTATCGTATTGCTCCCCCCTGACAAAAAAGGCTCAGCTCCATGACGCGCTTGCTCTTTGGCACTGCCGCCGGTGTCTTGCTTGCGGTCGCATCGACCGCCCATGCCGGCTCCACGCTCTCATACGTTCCGGACAGCCTGACACAATCCGTGATCGAACACGGACCGTGGACGCTGCATCAGTCCGGACATCATTTTCATCACGACGCTTCCGGCATCGTGCCGCCGGGCACGCTCACGCCGCCCTACAATCCGACCCTCTATGGGACGCCCTATGCCGACTATTGCTCGGCGAGCGGCGAGACCACGATCAATCACGGCAAGAGCGTGATGCAGCCCTACTATTTTCCGTTCGTTCGCCGTCGCGGCGCCGTCCTCGAAGGCCTGTTCGACTATCGCCCGCGCAATGAGCAGGAGGCGACGGTCGCCGCGATCTCGACGGATTGGGGCGCGACCTGGCAGTTCAAGGGCAAGGCGCTGGCGCTCAACCCCTACTGCCCGTGGGATGCGACCGATCCGGACAACCAGAACGTCAACGTCAATGGCGTGAAGACGGCGTACGGCTCGTCGAGCGCAAATGCCGGCGACAACGGGCTTGGCCACGCCTTCGTGCTGTCCGTGAAGGGCAAGCAACGCGTCTATCATCTCAACCGCGCCGATGGTCACATCGACAGCGATCAGCTCGTGGTCCATCCGCTGCATCGCGGCGAGGACTTCTCGCTGTTCGGACTTCCGGAGCTCGGATTTGTCAGCCCGCTTGCGTCCGGCGGCTATCCCAAGCTCGAGGCCACCGCGGGCGCGACCACCGGCCTGATCGATCCCGACGCCATTCTCGGCGCCGTGCACATGGGCGAGAAGACCGCCGTCGTCTACGTCTCCAAGAGCCTCACCCCCGGCGACAAGAGTTTCCCGGCCAACCAGGTGTGCTCGCCAACGCCGGCCTTCGCGCTGACCAACCTCGTCAACAAGAAGCCGCGGAAGCCCAACCATGACGTGATCACGATTCGTATTGCAACGACGTCTGATGGCGTGAACTTCACCGACGTCGGCGCGGCGACCGGCCTCAACGACCAGACCACGGTTGCGCTGAACGGCATTCGCTGGCTCGGCAGCGGCAGCATCCTGCGCATCCATGACGGGCGCTTCGGCATGTTCTTCGGCGCCGGAAACTGCCTGGACAACGACTCTGACGGCTTCCACTTCATCGGCTACGCCGAAACCGACAATCCGGTTCGCGGCGCCGGCGATCTCCTGAAGTGGCACGTGGTCAACGGCTTCGACAATCCGATCCTGTCCACGGACAAGGTCGTCGATCCCGCCGGCCCGCGGCCGTATCCACTGAATGCGCCGCTCGTGAACGTTCATGGCGCAGACGCCCTGACGGCCGCGCAAGTCGCGCCCTTCGTACCGCCGGGCGAGGGCTACACCACGAACTTCTTCAGCGGCCGGGTCTACGATCCGCAGGCGGTGCTGACCGACGAGCGGACCGTGACGATCGTGTTCGCCGGTTACAACACGCCGCAGCCGAGCAACAATCTCGGTGATTACCGGTCGATCGGTCGGTTCCAGCTTGGCGTCCAGCGCGGCTACTTCATGCCGCCCTTCGTCGAGTCCGACGACTGAGGCGCACGGAAATCCGGACCAACAAGGACGCGGATCGAGGTCCGAACGCCTCGATCCGCGTCTTCCTATTTCCTATTTCTTCCGATCCAGGAAACCCTGCAGCAGCCGCTGCGGCTCGCCGGTCTGGAACGATTTCCCGAATACGCCGACGCTGAGGTTGACCGACTCGGTCAGCGGCAGCTCTTCCCATTGCCTTAGCAGGTCCTTCTGGATCCGCAGCGCTTCGGGGCCGCATTCCAAGAGCGCCTTGACGGTGTGCTCGACGGCCTCGTCGAGGCCGCCGGGCTTTGCGACCGTGTCGACCAGGCCCCAGGCGAGCGCGGTCGGCGCGTCGATGTTCTCCGCGGTCATCATCAGCCAGCGGGCGCGGCCCCAGCCGATCAGGCGCGGCAGTAGCGCGGCATGGATCACCGAAGGGATGCCGACCTTGACCTCGGGCATGCCGAACATCGCATCATGCGCCGCGATACGGACGTCGCAGGCGGCCGCGACCTCGAGGCCGCCGCCGAGGCACCAGCCGGGCAGGCGGGCGATGACCGGCGCCGGGAATTTGCGCACGGCCTCGCAGAGGTCGCGCAGGCAGCTGATGAAGGCTTCGGCGGATTTCTGATCGAGCGTCGCCATCTCCTTGATGTCGGCGCCGCCGATCATGCTGCGCTCGCTTTCGCCGGTCAGGATCACCGCACGGATGGTCGGATCGGCGGCCAGGTGCTCAAAGCCTTCGCGCACGCCGTTGGTCACAGTCGAACTGACGATGTTCAGCTTGCCGGCGTTGCAGATGGTGAGGCGGACGACGCCTCTGTCGTCGCGGTCGATGCCGCAGTGGGGATTGAGCATGTCCATGGAATGGTTCCGGCGCAGGAATTGATCGACACGTCATTCCGGGATGGTGCGAAGCACCAGACCCGGAATCTCGAGATTCCGGGTTCGATGCTGCGCATCGCCCCGGAATGACTCCTGCATGTCCCGGACAAACCCCGTCCCTGTCAAGGCACTGGCGCTGTGGTTGCGTCGCGCCGCTTCGATCTATAGAATTATATGCATCATATAAATGGAGCCGTCATGACCGCCGCCGAGACATCAGATCTTCATTCCCCCGAGCTGACGCGCACGCGCGTGGTGGAATGGCAGGCGCCCGGGCCGGTGGCAAAGGCGGCGATGCCGATGTCCGGGATCGAGGCGATGCGTGCGATCCGCGACGGCGTGTTGCCGCCGCCGCCGATGGCCAAGCTGATCGGCTTCCGCGTGGCCGTGGTCGACGAGGGGCGGATCGTGATGGAACTCGATCCGCATGAGAGCCTGGAGAACACCATCGGCCTGCTGCACGGAGCGACCGCCGCGGCGCTGCTCGACACCGCGATGGGCTGCGCGATCTCGACCATGCTGCCGGCGGGGCAGACCTCGGTCACGCTCGACCTCAAGCTGACCTATCTGCGCCCGCTCTCAGTGCGTTCCGGAACCATTTCGGCCGAGGGCAAGGTGATCAAGCTCGGTCGCCAGACCAGCTACGCCGAGGGCTTCGTCCGCGACAGCAGGGGCAATCTTGCGGTGCACGCGACTGCGACATTCTCGATGCTCGGCGGGGAACCCCAGGGGGTGAACAAGACGAAATAACTGCAGCATTCCCGGCGCAAGTCTGCTATTATATGATTAGAAACATTCCATGAGATCGGCATGCGCTATTCGAAAGAACACAAGCAGGAGACCCACGCGCGAATCGTGAAGAAGGCCGCAACGCGGCTGCGCGAGAAGGGCGCCCATGGCATCGGCGTCGCCGACCTGATGAAGGACGCCGGGCTGACCCATGGCGGCTTCTACGCGCATTTCGACTCGCGCGAGGCGCTGGTGATCGAGGCCTTCAATTATGCGATGGACCGCGCCACCGAGCGCTGGCGCAAGGTCACCGCGGAGGTGGCGCCGGAGAAGCGGCTTTCGACCATCGTCGACGGCTACCTTTCGGCAACCCATCGCGACGATCCCGGCCAGGGCTGCGCGGTCCCGGCGCTCGGCGCCGAGATCGCCCGCGAAAGCCCGAAGACCCGCAAGGCCTTCGCGCTCAAGCTCGACCAGATGATCGACATGATTACCGACCAGATCCAGGACGTGCCGCGCAAGACCGCACGCAAGCAGGCGATGGCGACACTGGCGACCATGATGGGCGCCATCGTGATGTCGCGGATCGCCGGCAACGGCGAAATGTCCGACGAGATTTTGAGCGCGGGCCGCGAGGCGGCGCTGGGACGCGCGGCGGCGAAGGCGCCGGCGAAGAAGAAGGTGAATTAGGCAACCTGCTTCCCCAACGTCGTCCCGGCGAAAGCCGGGACCCATAACCACAGGATCGTGTTCTGACGGGGATCGTGGCCCCAGCGCAGCCAAGCAATCAAGATTCGGGGTAATGGGTCCCGGCTTTCGCCGGGACGACGGAGAGAGATCACGCCCCGCTGAACAGCGCGCGCTCGGCTTCCACGGTCTCGTAGATGTAATCCGCCACGGCGCGGATGCGGGCGAGGTCCTTGCTGTCGGCGTGCATCAAAAGCCAGAAGGTGCGCGAGATCCGCACCTCGTCGCGCAGCACCGGCTGCAATTCGGGGTGGGCTGATGCCATGAAGTGCGGCAGCACGGCGATGCCGAAGCCGGCGATGGTGGCGTTGAGCTGGGCGATCAGATTGGCGCTGCGGAATTTCGCGGAGATCTTCGGCGAGACCTGCGGCAGGTAGTCCAGCTCCGGCGTGAACAGCAGCTCCTCGATATAGCCGACGAAGCGGTGCCGCGGCAGGTCGACGCGCGCGGCAATCTTGGGCGCCTGCGCCAGATAGGCGGGTGCGGCATAGAGCCCGAGCGTGTAGTCGAGCAGCTTGCGGCCGACGATGCGGCCTTCCTTCGGCATGGTCAGGCTGATCGCGATGTCGGCCTCTCGCTTGGACAGCGAGAACAGCCGCGCGGTGGCGACGAGCTGCAGATCGAGATCGGGATACCGCTCCGTGAACTTGACCAGCCGCGAGGCCAGGAAGTGACTGCCGAAGCCGTCGGGTGCACCGATCCGCACCGTGCCGGTGAGATGCGCGCGGGAGCCGCCGACCGCCTCCTGGTTGGCGACGATGGTCGATTCCATCGCCTCCGCGCTGTCGGCGACGCGCTGGCCGGCCTCGGTCAGCAGGTAGCCGGTCTTGCGGCGATCAAACAGTTTTGCGGAGAGGTGGCGCTCCAGCCGGTCGACACGGCGGATCACTGTGGCATGATCGACGCCGAGCTGCTTGGCGGCAGCCGAAACCGACCCGCCGCGCACGATGGCAAGCACGAAGCGGAAGTCGTCCCAGTCGATTGTGCCGCCGCCTTGATCCAGCATTTCCGCACATCTATGGTGCAATTTATCGGACTTGAATCCTATAAAATGCAGGGTCAATAGGGTTTGTAAAGTGATCCCGCCGGCCGGCTGGCGATTCAGGTCCTTCAGGGAGGTTTATCCATGCGCTCGATCGGACATTTCATCGGTGGCAAGGAGGTCAAGGGCACCTCGGGCCGTACCGCAGACGTTTTCGAGCCGATGACCGGCGACGTCCAGGCCAAGGTCGCGCTGGCCTCGAAGGCCGAAGTCCGCGCCGCGGTCGAGAACGCCAAAGCCGCTCAGCCGGAATGGGCCGCCACCAACCCGCAGCGCCGCGCCCGCGTCATGATGAGGTTTGTCGAGCTGGTGCAGCGCGACTACGACAAGCTCGCCGAGCTTTTGGCGCGCGAGCACGGCAAGACGGTTCCCGACGCCAAGGGCGACATCCAGCGCGGCCTCGAGGTCGCCGAATTCGCCTGCGGCATCCCGCATCTGATGAAGGGCGAGTACACCGGAGGCGCCGGCCCGGGCATCGACATCTATTCGATGCGCCAGCCGCTCGGCGTCGTCGCCGGCATCACGCCGTTCAACTTCCCGGCGATGATCCCGATGTGGAAGTTCGCGCCGGCGATTGCCTGCGGCAACGCCTTCATCCTGAAGCCCTCGGAGCGCGATCCGGGCGTACCGATGAAGCTCGCCGAGCTGATGATCGAAGCGGGCCTGCCGGCCGGCATCCTCAACGTCGTCAACGGCGACAAGGAAGCGGTCGACGCCATCCTCGACGATCCCGACGTCAAGGCGATCGGCTTCGTCGGCTCGACGCCCATTGCCCAGTATATCTATGAACGCGCCGCGCAGACCGGCAAGCGTTGCCAGTGCTTCGGCGGCGCCAAGAACCACGCCATCATCATGCCCGATGCCGACATGGACCAGGCGGTCGATGCGCTGATCGGCGCCGGCTACGGCTCGGCTGGCGAGCGCTGCATGGCGGTGTCGGTCGCCGTTCCCGTCGGCAAGACCACCGCCGACCGGCTGATGGACAAGCTGATCCCGCGCGTCGAGTCGCTCAAGATCGGCACCTCGGTCGATCCGTCGGCCGACTACGGTCCGCTGGTGACCCGCGAGGCGGTCGAGAAGGTCAAGAGCTACATCGACATCGGCGTCAAGGAAGGCGCGACGCTCGCGGTCGACGGCCGCGGCTTCAAGATGCAGGGCTACGAGAACGGCTTCTATCTCGGCGGTTCGCTGTTCGACAATGTCACCAAGGACATGCGGATCTACAAGGAAGAGATCTTCGGCCCGGTGCTCTCGGTGGTGCGCGCCAAGGACTATCACGAGGCGCTGGCGCTGCCGTCCGACCATGACTACGGCAACGGCGTTGCGATCTTCACCCGCGACGGCGACGCCGCGCGCGACTTCGCGGCCAAGGTCAACGTCGGCATGGTCGGCGTCAACGTGCCGATCCCGGTGCCGATCGCCTATTACACCTTCGGCGGCTGGAAGAAGTCGGGCTTCGGCGATCTCAACCAGCACGGTCCGGACTCGGTCCGCTTCTACACCAAGACCAAGACGGTGACCTCGCGTTGGCCGTCCGGCGTCAAGGACGGCGCGGAGTTCTCGATCCCGACGATGAAGTGATTTCCGGGGCCGTCATTGCGAGGAGCGCAGCGACGAAGCAATCCATTCTTTCCCTGTGTGGAGACGTGGATTGCTTCGCTTCGCTCGCAATGACGACGGGGTAACAAGGGTAGGCGGCGCGATGCAGTTCGCTCTCAACGAGGACCAGATCGCGGTTCGCGACATGGCGCGGGCGTTTGCGGCGCAGAAGATCGCGCCGCACGCGCTCGAGTGGGACGAGAAGAAGCACTTTCCGGTGGACGTGATGCGCGAGGCGGCTGGCCTCGGCATCGGCGGCATCTATATCAAGGACGACGTCGGCGGCTCGGCGATGACGCGGTTCGACGCGGCGTTGATCTTCGAGGCGCTGGCGACGGGCTGTCCGACCACGTCCGCCTTCATCTCGATCCACAACATGGCGTCCTGGATGATCGATGCCTATGGCAACGACACCCAGCGCCACACATGGTTGCCGAAACTCTGCACCATGGAGCTGATCGCCAGCTACTGCCTGACCGAGCCGGGCGCCGGCTCGGATGCTGCCGCGCTGCGCACCCGTGCGGTGCGCGACGGCGATCATTACGTGCTCAACGGCCAGAAGCAGTTCATCTCGGGCGCCGGCAGCACCGACCTCTTGGTGGCGATGGTGCGCACCGGCGGCGATGGTCCGGGCGGCGTCTCGACCATCGTCATCGACGGCAAGACGCCGGGCGTGTCGTTCGGCAATAACGAGCGCAAGATGGGCTGGAATGCGCAGCCGACCCGCGCTGTCATTTTCGAGAATGCCCGCGTGCCGGTCGCGAACCGGCTCGGCGAGGAGGGCATCGGCTTCAAGATCGCGATGGCCGGCCTCGACGGCGGCCGTCTCAACATCGCGGCGTGCTCGCTCGGCGGCGCACAGGCGGCGCTCGACAAGGCGCTAGCCTACATGAAGGACCGCAAGGCCTTCGGTAAACGCCTCGACGAATTCCAGGCGCTGCAATTCAAGATCGCCGACATGGCGACCGAGCTGGAAGCCGCACGCACTTTCCTGTGGCGCGCGGCCGCCGCCCTCGACCGCAAGGATCCCGACGCATCCATGCTGTGCGCGATGGCCAAGCGGTTCGGCACCGATGTCGGCTTCGAGGTCGCCAACCAGGCGCTGCAACTGCACGGCGGCTACGGTTACTTAAGCGAATACGGTGTCGAGAAGATCGTGCGCGATCTGCGCGTGCACCAGATCCTCGAAGGCACCAATGAAATCATGCGGCTGATCGTGTCGCGCAAACTGATCGAGGGCGCACGATGAACGATGTGGCAGCTGCCGAGGGCGACCTGATTGCGCGGAAGGAGGGGGCGGCCGGCATCATCCGGCTCAACCGGCCGAAGGCGATCAATGCCGTGACGCTGGAGATGTTCCACGACATCGACAAGGCGCTCGACCTGTTCGAAGCCGATCCCGACGTTGCGGTCATCGTGTTGGAAGGCGCCGGCGAGCGCGGCCTGTGCGCCGGCGGCGACATCCGCGCGCTCTGGGAAAGCTCCAAGGTTCAGGGTGATCTCGGCAAGATCCTGTGGCGTGACGAGTACATCCTCAACGCGCGGATCAAGCAGTTCCCGAAACCCTATGTCGCCTTCATGGACGGCATCGTGATGGGAGGCGGCGTCGGCCTGTCGGCGCACAGCCGCCACCGCGTCGTAACGGAGCGGACCAAGCTCGCGATGCCCGAGGTCGGGCTCGGCTTCTTCCCCGATGTCGGCGGCACCTATCTGCTGTCGCGTTCGCCGGGCGAGATCGGCACCTATTTTGGTCTCAGCGGCACCACCATGAACGGCCCCGATGCGATCTATGCCAGGTTTGCCGACGCCGTGGTGCCGAGCGCAAAGCTACCTGCACTGCGCGAGGCGCTGACCAAGGTTGCCCCTCGCACCGGCTCGGCCGAGATCGACCGGCTGATCGCGGGCTTCGCCACCGACGAGAAGGCCGGCCCCGTTGCCGCGATGCAGGCCAAAATCGACGGCTGGTTCGCGCGCGGCCGGATGGAGGAGATCGTCGCGGCGCTGACGGCCGACGGTTCCGAGCTGGCGCAAGCGACGCTGAAGACGCTCGGCGAGAAGTCGCCGCGCGGCATGGTGGTGACGCTGAAGCTGCTGCGGCTGGCGCGGGCGACCGCGACGCTGGAAGAGTGCCTGGTGCGTGAATATCGCGCAGCGCTCGAGGTGTTCGCCAGCGACGATTTCCGCGAGGGCGTGCGTGCCGCCGTGATCGACAAGGACCGCAATCCGAAATGGTCGCCGCCCAGGATCGAGGACGTGACGGCGGAGATGCTGGCGCCTTACTTCGCCGAGATCGGCGCCGACGAACTGAAATTTCCTGACAGCAAATAGAAACGTCGCAAGCGGAGGACTTCCCATGGCAAACGTCGCATTCATCGGGCTCGGCAATATGGGCGGGCCGATGGCGGCCAATCTGGTCAAGGCCGGCCACAAGGTGACCGCGTTCGATCTGGTCGCTGCATCCCGCGATCAGGCCAAGAGCGACGGCGCCGCGATCGCCGAGAGCGGCGTTGCCGCGGTGAAGGGCGCCGACGTCGTCATCACCATGCTGCCGGCCGGCAAGCATGTGCTCGGCGTCTGGAACGAGGTGCTCCCCGCGATGGCCAAGGGCGCGCTGATCATCGATTGCTCGACCATCGACGTCGAAAGCGCCAAGCAGGCGCATGCGCTCGCCGCGAAGCACGGCATGGCTTCGGTCGATGCGCCGGTCTCCGGCGGCACCGGCGGCGCCAAGGGCGCGACGCTGACCTTCATGTGCGGCGGTGACGACAAGGCCTTCGCGGCGGCGCAGCCGATGCTGGCCAACATGGGCAAGAAGATCGTGCATTGCGGCGCCGGCGGTGCAGGGCAGGCGGCCAAGATCTGCAACAACATGATCCTCGGCATTTCCATGATCGCGGTCGGCGAGGCCTTTGTGCTGGCCGAAAAGCTCGGCCTGTCGCACCAGGCGCTGTTCGACGTCGCCTCGACCTCGTCAGGGCAGTGCTGGTCGCTCACCACCTATTGCCCGGTTCCCGGTCCCGTTCCGACGTCGCCCGCGAACAATGATTACAAGCCGGGTTTCGCCTCCAACCTGATGGTGAAGGACTTGACGTTGGCGCAGGACGCCGCCAACGGCGCCGGCGCGGTGACACCGCTCGGCAAGCATGCGCAAGAGCTCTATAAGACCTTCGACGCGTCGGGCCACGGCGGGGTCGACTTTTCCGGAATTATCCAGCACGTTCGCAGCCTCGCTGGGAAGTAGTATTGGTTCCGTCATCCCCGCGCAAAGGCTTCGCCTTTGTCGCTGGAGGTGCGAGCGCCAGCGAGCCTCGAAGGATGCGGTGCCTGTGGCCCATCCTTCGAGACGCCGCTTCGCGGCTCCTCAGGATGACGACAGCGGATGTGGAGAAGCCGGATGACCACATTTCAGGACGCACGCGCCTTTCTGCTCAAGCACCGCACCGACTACGACGCCGCGGTGAAGGGATTCCGCTGGCCGGATCCGGTGCCGTTCAACTGGGCGCTGGACTGGTTCGATGCCGAGCTGGCGCGCGCGCCTGACAGCCGCGACCGTCCGGCGCTGTGGATCGTCGATGCCGCGAGCGGCAACGAGACCAAGCTGTCCTTCGCCGAGCTGTCGCGCCGCTCAAATCAGGTCGCCAATTTCCTGCGCGGGCAGGGGCTGAAGCGTGGCGATCATCTGTTGCTGCTGCTCGGCAATGTCGTGCCGCTGTGGGAGACCATGCTGGCGGCGATGAAGCTCGGCGTCGTCGTGATCCCTGCGACCACGTTGTTGACCGCGGATGAACTGCGCGACCGGCTCGATCGCGGCAAGGCGAGGGCGGTGGTCGCCACCCAGGATCAGGTTGCGAAGTTCGCGGGGCTCGGCAGCGACAGTCTCGTGCGCATCGTGGTCGGCGCGCAGCAGACGCAGGACGGCTGGCTGCCGTTCGAGGATGCGGCGAAGGCGTCGGACGCTTTCTCCGCCGACGGCCCGACCAAGGCCGACGACCCGATGCTGCTCTATTTCACCTCGGGCACCACGGCGAAGCCGAAGCTGGTGCGGCACAGCCAGCGCAGCTATCCGGTCGGTCATCTCTCGACCATGTATTGGATCGGCTTGCAGCCCGGCGACGTCCATCTCAACATCTCCTCGCCTGGTTGGGCCAAGCATGCCTGGAGCTGCTTCTTCGCGCCGTGGAATGCGGGCGCAACGATCTTCATCGCCAACCAGCCACGCTTCGAGGCGAAGGGCCTGCTCTCGATCATCGGCCGCTGCGGCGTCACCACGCTGTGCGCGCCGCCGACGGTGTGGCGGATGTTCATCCAGGAAGACCTCGCCAGCTTCAAGGTCTCGCTGCGCGAAGTCTGCGGGGCCGGCGAGCCGCTCAATCCTGAGATCATCGACCAGGTCAAATCGGCCTGGGGCCTCACCATCCGCGACGGTTACGGCCAGACCGAGACCACGGCGCTGGCCGGCAACTCGCCGGGGCAGAAGGTGAAGGTCGGCTCGATGGGCCGTCCGCTGCCGGGCTATCGCGTCCAGGTCACCGACAGTGACGGCCACGCCGCCAAGGAGGGCGAGGTGACGCTGTTGCTCGGTGCCGACAAGCCGGCGGGCCTGATGCAGGGCTATCAGGGCGACGACGGCAGGCTGATCGGCACCGACGGCGAGATCTATCGCAGCGGCGACGTCGTGTTCACCGATGACGAGGGCTATCTCACTTTCGTCGGCCGCACTGACGACGTGTTCAAATCCTCCGATTACCGCATCTCGCCGTTCGAATTGGAGAGCGTGCTGCTGGAGCATGACGCGGTGGCGGAGGCCGCCGTGGTGCCGAGCCCGGACCCGATCCGGCTCGCGATCCCCAAGGCTTATGTGTTGCTGGTTTCCGGTGTCGAGCGCAGCCCCGAGACGGCGCTGTCGATCTTCCAGCACCTGCACACGAGGCTCGCGCCGTTCAAGCGCATCCGCAAGATCGAGCTCGTGACCGAACTGCCGAAGACGATCTCCGGAAAAATCCGCCGGGTGCAGTTGCGCCGGCTCGAACATGACGATAATCGCTCAGATGCGTTGCGCGGGGTCGAGTTCCGCGAGGAAGAATTTCCGGAGCTGCAGAAGGTGCGGACCTCCGGTTAGGAGGTTAGCCAATGAATGAAGTCTGGAAGAAGCCGCCGGTGTCGCTGGAAACCTACCAGGGCATGGTCGGCAAGGAGATCGGCGTGTCCTCGTGGCATCTGCTCGATCAGGGCCGCATCGACACCTATGCCGACGTGATCGAGGATCACCAGTTCATCCATGTCGATCCCGAGCGTGCCAAGAAGGAGACCGCGTTCGGCACCACGATCGCCCACGGCTTCCTCACGATGTCGCTGCTCAGCATCATGTCCTACGAGGTGATGCCGGTGCTCGAGGGCACCGCGATGGGCGTCAATTACGGCTTCGACAAGCTGCGCTTCATCTCGCCGGTGCGCTCAGGCAAGCGTGTCCGCGGCCGCTTCGTGCTGGCCGAAGCTACGCTGCGCAAGCCGAAGGAACTGCTGTCGCGCACCAACGTCACGGTCGAGATCGAGGGCGAGGACAAGCCCGCGCTGGTCGCCGACTGGCTCGGCCTGATCTATTTCAGCTAGCAGGCTGTTGAAGAAGTCGGTAGCGAAGCGTTTCGTATCGTGATTCTCTAGGACCGGGATTTGACTAGGGGACGCGATGCGGGGAAGTGACGAACGGTCCGGGTCGCTTTTCAGTTATGTGGACCTGGAGGCTCGGGTTCGCATCGATCACCCGCTGCGAATGATCCGGGACTTGGCGAATGCGGCGCTGGGCGACCTTTCTGGGGAGTTCGGCAAGCTCTATACGGACTTCGGTCGTCCGTCGATCGCACCGGAGAAGTTGCTTCGGGCGATGCTGCTCCAGGCGTTTTATGGGATCCGCTCGGAACGGCAGCTGATGGAGCGAATGGAGCTCGATCTTCTGTTCCGCTGGTTCGTTGGGCTGGGGGTGGACGATCCCGTCTGGGACCATTCGACCTTCTCGAAGAATCGCGACCGGCTGCTGGAGGGCGAGATTGCGGCCAAGTTCCTGAACGC
>NZ_JASGSR010000149.1:0-18077 GCF_040446015.1 Bradyrhizobium sp. INPA03-11B | reverse complement strand
GCCGAAGGTGAGGCCGAAATCCGGGAAGTTGTCGACCGCCTGCTTCCAGCGGATCATGCCATAGGCGGAATCTTCCAGGATCAGGATCACCAGATTGAGCTTGAGGCGGACCGCGGTCTCCATCTCCTGCGAGTTCATCATGAAGCCGCCGTCGCCGCAGACCGCGAGCACGCGGTTCTTCGGATAAAGCATCGCCGCCATCATCGCCGACGGCAGGCCGGCACCCATGGTGGCGAGCGCGTTGTCGAGCAGCAGCGAGTTCGCGAGCAGCGTGCGGTAGTTGCGCGCGAACCAGATCTTGTACATGCCGTTGTCGAGCGCGACGATGCCATCCTCGGGAATGACCTGCCGCACATCGTGCACGATGCGCTGTGGCGTCGGCGGCCAGCGGCCCTCGGTGGCGCGATCGGTAATCTTCGCCAAAATGCCTTCGCGCAGGCTGAGCAGCGCACTGGCATGCGGCAACTTGCCCTCGACCCGATCGGCCAGCAGTTCTAGGCTCGGGCCGACGTCGCCGATCACCTCGCATTGCGGGAAATAGACCTGCTCGACATTGGCCGGCATGTAGCTGACATGGATCACCTGCGGCCCCTTCGGGCCCATGATGAAGGGCGGCTTCTCGATCGTGTCGTGACCGATCGCGATGATCAGGTCCGCCCGGTCGATCGCCTCATGCACATAGTCGCGCTCGCTCAGCGCGGCGGTCCCCATGTATTGATTGGTGCCGCCGGACACCGTGCCCTTGCCCATCTGGGTGGTGAAGAACGGAATTTTCGTGCGGCGCACGAAGTCGCCGATTCCGGCGGTCGAGCGCGGGCGCGATGCTGCCGCGCCAAGCATGATCAGCGGGCGCTGCGCCTTGAGGATCATGTCGGCGGCGCGATCGAGCGCGGCGGCGTGCGCGATCGGAATTTCGATCGGATGCGGATGCACCAGCTCGACCGGTTCGGTCTCCTCGCCTGCGATATCCTCCGGCAATTCGAGCAGCACCGGTCCCGGCCGCTCCTGGGTCGCGATCCGGAACGCATCGCGGACCAGCGTCGGGATAGTCGCGCCGCTGACGATCTGCAGCGACAGCTTGGTCAGCGGACGGAATGTGTTGACGATGTCGACGATCTGGAACTTGGCCTGCCGGCTGCTCAAGATGCCCTTCTGCCCGGTGAGCATCACCATCGGCATCGCGCCGAGCAGCGCATAGGCGGCGCCGGTGGTCAGATTGAGCGCGCCCGGGCCGAGTGTCGTGATGCAGACGCCGGGCCTTCCGGTCAGCCGGCCATAGGTCGCCGCCATGAAGGCCGCGGCCTGCTCATGGCGGGTCACGATCAGCTTGATCGAGGATTTGCGCAGGCTCTCGACGACGTCGAGATTCTCCTCGCCGGGGACGCCGAACACCCGTTCCACGCCCTCATTCTCGAGGGCTGCGACCAGCAAATCGGAACCTTTGACCATGTCACCCTCGCATCGTTGATTGCATGCCGCCCGCGCAGCATAGCCGCATCGCGCGCCGCCGGAAACTCCCTCGCGATGTCACGGCTTATGCGCCCTGATCCAGGCGTCGGCGGCGGGCAGCACGCGCGCGGCGAGATCGGCCGAGATCGCGATCGCCTGCACGGATCGCGCCACCATCACCCGTCCACCGCTGGTCGATTGCGAGGGCGCGAAGGCGGCGAGCTGCGCCGCATGGGCCTCATCGGTGAAATTGGTCATGAAGTTCGGCACGAACTGGTCGCGGAAATTCGGCCCCTGCCTGGCCAGCAGCGTGTCGAAATTGGCCTGGACGAAGTCCCACGCAAGCTGCGGCTGCTCGCCCGCGGATGCAACGGTGCTGATCATCCCGGTCACGATCGTGTCGGGCAACTCGCTCGTCAGCGTCAACGCCAGCGTCGCGCGCGCCAGCTCGACATCGCGGGCGCTGGCTGCGGCGAAATAGTAGCGCAGCCGCTCATTGGTCGCCGTGCTGTTGCGCGCAAGTGCCAGCAGCCTGTCATAGGTCGCCCGGTCAGCCGTGATGCCGACGACATGGGTGACCGCGTCGCGCAGCGTGGTCGGCAGCGAGCTGGGGTCGTCGAGGAACGCCGCGAAGCGCCGCTTCGCCTCGGCCACCACGGCGGCGTCACCGAGGTCGCCCAACGTCGAGATCAGGCTTGCGCGCAACAGCGCGGTGTCATCGTCGCCCGCGCCGCCGCCATCCCATCCGATCCGATCGAACACCGGGCGCAGCTTGGCCCGGGCGTAGGCCTGGATCACCGGCCGCTCGCTGCGGTCGCGCGACAGGCGGTTCAATGCGGCAAACGTCGAGATCACCTGGTCCCACACCGCGCGATGATCGCCGGAATCGAGCGCGTCGAGCAGCGCGAGGTAGGACGGCGGCTCGGCACGGCCAGCCTGCACCAGCGCCCAGCTGTCGGTGACGACATTGAGCCGGTCAATAACCTGCATCTGGGGGAATGCGTTCAGCAACGCCGCACGGTTCTTCAGGCCGTATTCCACCCGGTAATAGCCGACGTCGCCGAGATTGACCTTGATCGCATCGCCGCAGGCGCCGGCCGGGATATCGGCGCTGCCCTTCAGCAGGATCTCGTCAAACGGCTTGCCGTGCGCCGGCCCGACCGCAATCGGGATCTGCCAGTCGTGAGCCGGCAGCGGCGGATCGTTGGTCGGTGCGATCACGAAACGGTCCTGCCGCAAGGTCAGGCGCTGCGCTGTGCCATCGCAGGTCGTCTCGGCCACGACCAGCGGCACGCCGTCCTGTTCGGTGAAGGAGGCGGCGATGCCGGTGATCGGCTTGCCGCCGGACGTCTCGAGCGCCTGCCAGAGATCGGCCGTGGTGGAATTGCTGTAGGCATGCGCGGCCATGTATTTGCGGATGCCGTCGCGGAACGCCTGCTCGCCGAGATAGGTCTCGAGCATGCGGATCAGCGCCTGCCCCTTGTTGTAGGTGATGGCATCGAACGCCGTCACCGCTTCGCTGTGATCGGCGATCGGCTGCTGCACCGGATGCGAGGTCCGGCGCGCATCGAGCGTCATCGCAAACTGCTTCGCGCCATAGCCGTTCAGCCAGCTCTGCCATTGCGGATAGAACTGCTCCGACGCCTTGGTCGCCATCCAGCTGGCAAAGCCCTCGTTGAGCCAGAGATTGTCCCACCACGCCATGGTGACGAGATCGCCGAACCACATATGCGCCATCTCATGGGCGATGATGGCGAAGATGCCCCGCCGCGCGGTCTCGGCGTTGGTCGCGGGGTCGAACAGCAGCCGGCTTTCGAAGAAGGTGATGCCGCCCCAATTCTCCATCGCGCCGCCGAACCCGCCGGGAACGGCGATCAGATCGAGCTTTGGCAGCGGATATTTCACGCCGAAATAGTCGTTGTAATAGGCGAGCAGTTTCACCGCGCTGTCGAGCGCAAAGCGGCCCTGCCCGCTCTTGCCCGCCGTCGTCACCACGCCGACAGTGACGCCGCCGGCATCCGCGGTCACGCGCTCGAGTTCGCCGACCGTGAGCACGAACAGATAGCTCGACATCTTTGGCGTCGGTGCGAACGCAACCTTCTTCAGCTCGCCGGCAATCGGCTCCTCGCTCGCGATGGGCATGTTGCCGACCGCGAGCAGGTTGCGCGGGATCACGACGGTCAACGCGAAGCTCGCCTTGAACGACGGCTCGTCCCAGCACGGGAAGATCCGCCGCGCATCGGCCGGCTCCAGCTTGCTGGAGATCAGCCGCTTGATCCCGGCCGGGGTCGGATAATCGACCGAGAACAGGCCGGTGCCAAATTTGTTGATCTGCGCAGTGAAGGCGATGCGGAGCTTGTGCCGGCCCACCGCGAGCGGCTTGGCGAAGGTCAAGGTCGCGGTCTGCGCGGTAGCGTCGGTCACGACCTCCGCGCGCTGTGCGCCGTCATCGATCGCGACCTCGGCGAACGTCGTGTTGACCGCATTCAGCGTCAGTTGCGCGGTGGCCTCGCGCACCTCGATATCGGCGGTCTCGACACCCGGCAAAGCGAGGCTGGTGAAATCAGGCGTCAGCTCGATCGCGTAGCTCAACGGGACAACTGTCTTCGGCAGCTTTCCGGGTGTGCTGTCGAACGTGAATGTCTGCTCGGCCTGTGCGCCCGCGGCCATCGTCAGCAACAAGCCGATTGCCGTGGCAAGACGACGCAGCGCGGTTCGGGCATGGGTTGCAGGCTTGTTCATCGCGCGCGGCTCACCACGATTTTGGGGATCTTCAGTCGTCATTCCGGAAGGACGTAACAGGCAATCTAGTAGAGAACATGTCGCCACAAAACTGACAACTCTGCGACATCTGACATCGCAACGGCTTGCATCGATCGATGCGCACGCGCACGCCGCCTCGACCGACCCTTGTTGCTCTACAGCCGGGTGGAAGGTTAACCTGCGACTGGCATTCCAGCCGCAGCGTGCGTCGACGGGAGACAATGATGTTCGGTAAGTTCTCGCGCCGGCAGTTTGTGGGCCTTGCAGGCCTCTCGGCGCTCGGCCTGTCGGCCCCTGCACAGGCCGCGAACCACGCTCCGCGGCCGGACGGCGCAAATTTCCCCGCCGGTTTCGTCTGGGGCACGGCGACCTCGTCCTACCAGGTCGAGGGCGCGGTCAATGAGGACGGCCGCGGCCCGTCGATCTGGGACAGCTTCACCCACACATCGGGCAAGATCGAGGACGGCTCGACCGGCGACCGCGCCAACGAGCACTATCACCGCTACAAGGAGGACGTCCGCCTGATCAAGGAGCTCGGCGCCAAGGCGTATCGGTTCTCGATTGCCTGGCCGCGGGTGTTTCCCGACGGCAGCGGCACGCCGAACCCGAAGGGCCTCGACTTCTACAACCGCCTGGTCGACGAACTGCTCGCGAACGGCATCGAGCCCTACGCCACGCTCTATCACTGGGACTTGCCGCAGGCGCTGCAGGACCGGGTCGGCGGCTGGCGCTCGCGCGACACGTCGAAGGCGTTCGGCGACTACGCCGGCTATGTGGCGCAGCGGCTGACCGACCGGGTCAAGAACATCTTCACCCTCAACGAGGTCGGGCGTTTCCTCCCCTTCGGCTATGCGCTCGGCGTCGACGCGCCCGGGCTGCAGCTGCCGCCGGCCGAGGTGAACCAGGCGCGCCACCACGTCGCGCTGGCGCATGGGCTCGCGGTGCAGGCGATCCGCGCCAAGGGCCGCGCCGGCACGCGGGTCGGCCCGGCCGAGAACATCACCGCCTGCGTGCCGGCGTTCAACACCCCGGAGAACATCCGCGCCACCGAGATTGCGACGCGTGAGCTCAATGCGGGCTTCCTCGGCGTCGTGCTCGAGGGCAAGTACACCGAAGGCTTCCTGCAATATGCTGGCGCCGACGCGCCCAAATTCACCGCGGAGGATCTGAAGATCATCGCGCAGCCCAACGACTTCGTCGGGCTCAACATCTACGCGCCGCACTGCTATGTCCTCGCCACCGACAGCGCGCCCGGGTGGAAGCCGCTGCCGATGCCGGCCTCGTTCCCGCATATGAATTCGGATTGGCTGCGGATCGCGCCGGAGACGATCTACTGGGCGCCGCGGATTGCGGCCAAGCTCTGGAACATCAAGAGCATCTATATCAGCGAGAACGGCACCTCCGGCGAGGACAAGCTGCATCCGGACGGGCAGATCTACGACCTCGACCGCATCATGTTCCTGCGCAACTACCTCGCCCAATTGCAGCGCGCGACCGCCGACGGCGTCCCGGTCCACGGCTATTTCCTGTGGAGCCTGATGGACAATTTCGAATGGATCTTCGGCTATGCGAAGCGCTTCGGCCTCTATCGCGTGGATTTCGAGACCCAGGCGCGCGTGCCGAAATTGAGCGCGGCGTTCTACCGCGACGTGATCGCGCGTAACGCGATCGGGGTGTGATCTATCCGGCCTGCGGCCGCGCACCCGACCACGCACGCCTGAGCAGATCGCTGATGCCACGCTCCTCGATCGGCCGCGGGTTCCAGTAAGGATTCCTGGTGGCGAGCGCGGCCGCCCTTGCGATCCCGTCCTCGGGCATGCCGATCTCGGCGAGCGAGCGCGGCGCGCCGAGCTTTGCCGACAGATCGAACAGGCCGTCGGCCGCGTCAGATGCGCCAAGTGCCCGTGCGGCACGGCCGATCGCATTGCGCGCCGCCGGCGTGTTGTAGGCGATGGTGTGCGGCAGCAGCACCGCATGGGTCTCGGCATGCGGCAGGTCGAACAGCGCGCCGACGGTGTGGCAGAGCTTGTGATGCAGCGCCATGCCGACGGTACCGAGACAGACCGCGCACAGCCACGCGCCATAGAGCGCGTCCGAGCGCGCATCGAGATCGCGCGGCCGCGCGATCACCTCCGGCAGCGACGACGCAAGCTTCGCAATCGCTTCCTCCGCCATCAGCGAGGTGATCGGATTGCCGTCCCGCGCATACAGCGCCTCGGCCGCGTGCGCGATCGCGTTGAGGCCTGATATCGCGGTGAACTTCGCCGGCATCGAGAGCGTCAGATTGACGTCGTAGATCACGGCCTCCGGCAATATCTTCGGCGAGGACTGCGTGGTCTTGACGCCATCCACGGTCTCGCCGAGCACCGGCGTCATCTCGGAGCCGGCATAGCTGGTCGGCACGATCAGCTGCGGCAGGTCGGTGCGCAGCGCGATCGCCTTGCTGAGGCCGGTCGCGGCCCCGGCGCCGATCGCAACAACGCCGTCGGGCTTCAGCTCGCCGACCACTTGCATCGCACGCTCGGTGACCGCAACCGGCGTATGCACAACCGCGCCATCGAACGTCCCGGCCATGCGGCCGCCGGTCAGCGCGGCGAGATCGCCGAGCTCGGCCTGCTGCCGCCGGCTCGCCAGCACCAGCGCGCGGCCGATGCCGAGCCGATCGAGTTCGTCGGCCAGCTGCGCGACCGTGCCGACCCCGAATACGACGCGCATCGGGCTGACCTGATAGGTGAACGGCTGCGGCATGACGATTTCCGAACGTTGGTCAGCCGCGCCGCCAGTCGCGTGGCGTGCAGCCGAAGCGATGCCGGAACCGGCGGGTGAAATGCGACAGATCGGAGAAGCCCCAGTCGAACGCGATGTCCCCGATCGCGCGCCCGGCAATCACGGGATCCCTCAGGTCGCGCGCCGCGCCATCGAGCCGACGGTCCATCACATAGCTGGCGAATGTGGTGCCGGCCCGTTCGAACAGTTTGTGGACATAGCGCTCGCTGATTCCGATCGCAGCCGCGACGGCGGCAACGCCGAGCCCCGGTTCGCGCAACCGACTCTCCACGGCGCGGCGCAGCGCGATCCAGGTCGCCTCCACCAGGCTCATCGGGTCCGCGCCGCGCCGGCCATCACGTGACAGGCTCAGCGCCACGAGGTCGAGCAGCACGCCGAACAGCCGCGCGCTTTCCGCTTCCGGCATGCCGGGCGCCGCCGAATTGAGCGCCTGCGCGGTCTCCACGATGAGATGGCCGACCAGCGGATCGTCGGACACCCGCGCCGGCCTGAATTCGAACGATGGCGGCAGGCGATCACGCAACAGTTGCGTCGGGACCCAGAAGGAGGCGACGTGCAGCGAAGGCCCCTGACTGTGATGCAGCGCGAACAGCCGCTCGCTGTCGAAGATGCCGACCTGTCCCGGCGATAGTTCGACAGCCCGTCCGTCCTGATCGATCCGGCAGCGCCCGGCCAGCTTCAGATTGAGGTAGAAGCAGCTGCTGCTCGAGGCCGCGATGTCGCTCGCCGAACGGCGCACCAGGTGACCGGGAAACGTCACGCGGTTGACGGCGCCCGCGCCGAGTCCGATCCGTTCAATCCGTGCAGGAAAACTGGACCTGTCCGTTGGCTCGGGCGTCAGCTTCATGAACACCTGGCAGATCGCCTCCCGATAGTACGCGAACTGCTCGGCAGGCCGCACATCCTCGGTATTCCAGGCGAGACCCAGCGCGCGGTCCGGGCGAGCGATTTGTTGCATCAGTTCACTCCGAGCCTAGTCCAGTGCAGTCTCAGCCAAGCACGGCAGGTCCGGCTACCGCAATATCCGACAAACCACCGCACGAACGTCGCGCCGTAACCGGAAGCGAGCGTCGATCTAACCAAACCGCATCAAGATGCACAATTGGAGAAGCACACCATGTCGACCTATGTTCTCGTCCATGGCGCCTGGCATACCGGCGCCGAGTTTGAGCCGGTTGCGGCGGCCATCCGCAAGGCCGGCCATGTCGTCCACACCCCGACCATCAGAGGCAACCGGCCCGGCGACCGGAAGGATTCCGGCCTCCCCGAGGCGATCCAGTCGATCGTGGACTACCTCGCCGAGCACAATCTGAGTGACATCGTGCTGGTCGGCCACAGCTATGGCGGCATGGTCATCACAGGCGTTGCCGACGCCGCACCCGATCGCATCCGCCGACTCGTCTACTGGAACGCGTTCGTGCCGAACAATGGCGAATGCCTCAACGACATGGTGCCGCCGCACTATCGCGGCCTGTTCGACGCCATCCATGCCGAGCGCGGCGACGGCTCGGTGGTGCTGCCGTTCCCGATCTGGCGCGAGGCCTTCATCAACGACGCCGATCTCGAGACCGCACAGCGCGCCTATGACAAGCTCAACCCGCACCCGCTGAAGACCTTCGAGGACAAGATCGTCCTGCGGACCAATCCGGCCGAGATGCCGATCGCAAAGTCCTACGTGAACTGCACCGAGGACACCGCGCTGCCGCACGGTCTGCCCTGGCATCCGCGGCTGTCGGAGAAGCTCGGGCTGTTCCGCCTGGTCCAGGTGCCGGGCAGCCACGAGCTGTGCTTCTCCAATCCCGAACGCTTGGCCCAGGCCTTCCTCGACGCCGGCCGCGGTTAGGCGGCTGCCGTATACACAGGCGCGGTCGCGAGGAAGCGCGCATAGGCGTCCGCGTCCGGCGGCGTGAACTTTTCGACGAGCGGGTTGCGGCGCGACGCCCTGGTGCCGATATCCGCGAGCAGCTCGTCGAAATGCTTGAAGTGATAGGGCGCGACGCACAGCCCGCCATAGACGCCCGCCGCCGGCCGCTCGACCCGCTTGAAGTTCAGCATCATCGCGATGTTGTCGCGCATCTCGGCCGCGCTCGGCTGCCGCGCGAGCTGGCCGTCGGCGTAGCGCACCAGCCAGTTCGCGGCGAGGTCCGCGCACAGCACGGTGCAGAAGCTCGAGTTGAAGCCGACGAAGCCCATATCGGGCAGATCGGGATTGGCGATCAGCCGGTAGAGCCGGTACTGCCCGTCGGGCTCGACCAGCTTGTTCTGATACTCCGCGGGCAGGAACGGCACGCCGAGCTTGTAGCCGATCGCAAGCACGGCAACATCAGCCGCGACGCGCTGGCCGCCGCGCATCACGATGGTCTTGCCGTCATAATGGTCGAAGGTCCCGAGCACCGCCTTGATCCGGCCGTCAGCGACCATCGGATAGAAGCCGGGGGTTGCGATCGGCACCGAGCAGTTGACGCCGTCCTCGATCCGCTCCTTCGGCACCATGCCGCATTGCTTCAGCTTGAGCTGCATCTTCAGCATGCTCTCGAGCCCACGCCAGTTCGCCCAGACGAACGGCTTGGCAACGGCATGCGCGAGACGCGCCATCGGCCCGATGCCCCAGCTCGCGAACATCTGCTCCTGCGCGCGGATGTAGAGGATACGCTTGAAGTTGACGAGGCCGCCGATGAAATAGGGGATCCGCCACACCGCCTCGCGAAACACGATGGTGACTTCGCTGGCGCCGGAATTGACCGCATTCACCGCGATATCAGTCGCCGATTTGGAGCCGCCGAGCACGACCACCTTGCGGCCCTTGGCAAGATCGGGGTCGCCATATTGCGACGAGTGCAGGATCTGGCCACCCTGCGCCTTGAAGCCGTCCTCGCCGGGAAGCGGCAGCGACTGCGGCTCGTTGAATTGTCCGGTGCAGACGGCGACGAAGTCGAAGTCCTCGTGACCGCTGGCGCCGTCGGTCGAGCGCAGCGCGAGCGTCCAGCCAGGCCTGCCGTCGGCCCGGCGCTTCATGCCCTCGACCCTGGTGTTGAACCGCATCGCGCCCTCGAGCCCATGGCTGCGCGCATAGTCGCGCAAGTACGCATGGACCTGCGGTCCCTTCGGCCATTCCGGATAGGCCTCCGGCATCGCCTTGTCGGTGTAGCGATAGAGCTCCTTCGGGCTCTGGGTCTGCACATCGGGATAGGAGCGCGCCGGCTCCCAGACCCCGCCGAGATCGCCGCTGCGCTCGATGATGGTCACCTTGTGACCGCGACCGGCAAAGGCCTTGCCGGCGGCGAGCCCGGAAATGCCGGCGCCGATCACACACACATGCTTCTGCTTGACCATGAAACCGCTCCCAGATGAATGAACAGATCCAATTTCCTTGAGGCGCACGCGTCCCCGTCATCGCCGGAGCAAGCTCCGGCGATTGCCGCCTCGCGTACGTATTCTCTATTGCAGGCCTAGTCGTTGGCTTCCGGCGGCAGGAAGTCCACCTCGTGCTCGGCGGAAATACGCACCACCTCGACGGGGTCTTGCAGATTGTGCAGCTTTTCGAACAGCGCCTCGAGCTTCTGCATCGGCGACACCCAAAACAGCGCCCGCGCCGGCTTGTCCGACTTGTTGAAATAGCCATGCGGAATGCCGCGCGGCATGCGCACGAGGTCGCCGGCCTTGGCCTGCACCCAGACGCCGTCAAGCTTGAGGTCGAGCACGCCCTCCTGCACCAGGATGAACTCGTCCTGGGTCGGGTGGATGTGCACCGGCACGAACTGGCCGGGATCGCTGTTGGTCTCGAACGCGAAGGTCGAGTCGGTGACCGCCTTCGGATAATAGACTTGGCCGAGGATATTCCAGGTCTTGCCGCCGTAGCCGGTGCCGGTGCGGGTAATGCCTTTTTCGAGCGTGCCCATGTCAGCTTCTCCAGTTTTGCTGCGTATTGCGGACACGGAGCCTGTCGCCAGCCGGCGGGGGTGTCTAGCCGATAAACGAATCCGCACCCGGCGCTATAATGCTGCAATGCGGGAGCAACTTTCTGCCCAAGGTCGCCGCATCCGCGTGCGCGCCGATCGGGCAGTTTGCGCGACGAAACGGCGTTCCCCTTTGCCGGCGAATGGATTACGCTGCCCGATATTTTAGACCTCAAACAACTCGGACGGCCGGCGTGACTGCTGTTGGCAACGAGGTTTCGGCAAGGGCAAGTTCGGCAAGGCTGAAGGATTTCGCGCGCGTCGCGACAGCGCGCGTCGACGACGCGGCCGAAGCGATCGGCCGCATCTTCTGTCCACACGACCTGACGCCGGTCGATCATTCCGAGCACGATTTCTCCGCACACCACAATTGCGCAGGCTTCGACGGCTTCTCCGTCAATTATGTCGCCTATGGCGGGTCGGTCGCGATCAATCCGGGCTGCCTCGACCGCTTCTTCCTGTTGCAGATGCCGCTATCCGGCTCGGCCTCGATCCGGACCGCCGCGCGCAAGCTCACCACCGGGCCGCAACACTGTGCCTCGCTGCTGTCGCCGACGATTCCAACCGAGATGACCTGGCGCGATGACTGCGCCCAGCTCATCGTGCTGCTCGACCGCAAGCTGGTCGAGCATCGTGCGGCGGCGCTCGGCGGCGTGGCGGTGCGGCCGGTCGAATTCGATCCGGCGGTCGAACTGCGCGGGCCGCTCGGGCAGACCCTCTCGGCCAGGATTGAGCAACTCGTGACGACGGCCGAGCAGGTCGGGCCGCGCAAATCGTTGTCCGCGGTCGCGGCGGCCGATTGGCGCGAACAGTTTCTCAACGTCCTGCTCAACGGGCAGGGGCACAGCCTGAGCTCGGCGATCAATGTCTTCAACGGCCGCACCGAGGCCCAGCCGGCGGCGCTGAAGCGCGTGCGGGCCTATCTGGAAACGCGCGCGACCGAGCCTCTGGATCTCGCCGAGCTTGCGGAGATCGCGGGCACCGGCATCCGCGCGCTGCAACTCGGCTTCCGCCGTCACTTCGGGACTACCGTCTCCGAGATGCTGCTCGAGATCCGCCTCGCCCATCTCAACGCCCGTCTCAAGACGGCGCGGCCGGGCGAACGCATCGTCGATATTGCATTCGACCTCGGCTTTACCCATCTGAGCCGCATGGCGAGCGCCTACCGCGCCAAGTTCGGCGAGAGCCCGAAGGCGACCCTGCAGCGGCTGAGCTGAGCGGCGGTTCCGAGCGGCGCGTCCTGGCCCTGCCCATCCGGCCAGTTTCGCCGCCAGCCGCAACATCCCAGATTGCGGGAAGCCAACGGAGTTTCCCATGACCGAACCGAACATCCTTGCCTCGCTGTCGTCAGCCCTGTCGGAGACCATTGCGCGCGCTGCGCCGTCGGTCGTCTCCGTGCATTCGCATCGCGCGCGCGCCTCGGGCTTTGTCTGGAAGGCCGGCCTGATCGTCACCGCCGACGAAGCGCTGGCCGATGAAGGCGAGATCGAGATCCAGTTCGCCGACGGCAGCCGCAGGCAAGCCGCCGTCGCCGGCCGCGACCACACCACCGACATTGCCTTGCTGCGCGTCGATGGCGACGTCGCGCCGATCAAGCTGTCGAGCGAGATCCCCGCGCTCGGATCGCTCGCCGTGCTCGTCGCGGCCGACCGCGGCGCGCCGGTCGCGCGGCTCGGCATGGTCTCGCGGTCGGGCCCGGCCTGGCGCAGCCTGCGCGGCGGCGAGATCGACGCACGGATCGAGCTCGACGTCCGGCTGCGGCACAGCCAGCAGGGCGGATTGGCGCTGAATGCCGCGGGCGTGCCGTTCGGCATGGCGGTGCTCGGCCCGCGCCGCGTGCTGACGATCCCGGCCGCGACCATCGAGCGGGTCGCAGCCCAGCTCGAGAAGAGCGGCCGCATCGCGCGCGGGTATCTCGGCGTCGGGCTGCAGCCGGTCCGTCTCGACGACGGCCTCGGCGCGATGGTGATGAATGTCGACAAGGCCGGCCCCTCGGCCACGGCCGGCATCCGCCAGGGCGACGTGATCATTGCCGTCAACGGCGAGAAGCTGTCGGGCGTGCGGGCGCTGTCGCGCGGCCTCGGGCCGCAGAGCGTCGGCAGCGTCGTCGAGCTGACCGTGCATCGCGGCGGCGAGCCGATGACGTTCAAGGTCACAGTCGGAGAGAGGCCCGAGACGTGAGCAGTGAGCCTGCCGCCGACATCGTCATCGCACTCGAGATCGACGACCCCGTCCTCGCCGACCGGCTGGCGACGTTGCTCGGCAGCGTCGCCGGCCTGCGGCTGGCCGCGCCGGGCGAGCAGGCAGCCGCCGCGATCGTCGCACGTAACCGCGAGGCCGCCGGCGGCGACTTCGAGCTGACGCCGCGCGAGCTCGACGTGCTGGCGCTGCTGGCCGAGGGCGCATCCAACAAGATGATTGCGCAGCGGCTCGGGATTTCCGTCCACACCGCCAAGTTTCACGTCGGCTCCCTGCTCGACAAGCTCGACGCCACCGGCCGCACCGACGCCGTCGCACATGCGGCGCGGCGCGGGGTGATCAATTTGTGAGTGGTGCTCGCCGTTGACGCTAAAACGGAAGTCCCTCCACCCGTCGTCCCGGCGCAGGCCGGGACCCATACGCCGCAGCTGATATTGTGAACGGGACTCGTCGTTCCGTCATCGCGCAACAAGCCGCATTTGGGGTTATGGGTCCCGGCCTGCGCCGGGACGACACCGAATATTTCGCACGATTTGTGAGTCACACATCCGCATTCTCGCGACATGAGTGCACCCACTGGACAACGACCCCAACTCAGTGATTGTGCGAAAATTCCGTCGCGCGGGCGCTTAGACCAAATATGTAAGTAGTCGTCCGGATACAGACGCCGTCTCGATCTCGCTATGCAAGCTTCAGCCAACAAAAAGAAACGGCATGAAGAAGCTGATCGATCGTCACCGGGACATTCAATACACGCTCACCAACATCGAACCCGACCTCTGGAGCTGGTCATTCGAAATCAACGGAAAGATCAAGCGCGGCACCACACGTGTGCGGCTAGGCCTGCTGGCGCAGCGGCGCGTCCATACGCTGATCGATCGCGAATTGAAGGACATGGAACGGAAGACGCCGAAAGGAGATGACTAGGGCATCATCGGCTCTGACGCCGCCGACCTGGCTCAAGACTTCGGCTCATGACAATGCGATCACGGTCGCAGCGACGTCGAGCCGCGCTCCGGCATATCGCCGGTCGTCCGGTCCATGCTGTCCGCACCCGACGCTCCAGAGCGCGGGCCACGACAACCGCTCGAGCCCCGTCGCCGAGATCGCCGCGAACGACATCCAGCTGATGTCACCGCGGCGTCGCCACAGCACGCCGCCGGGTCCCATATCCGGGTAGAAGGCGATGTCGAGGTCGAAATCCCGCTCATCGCCGAAATCCGGACCGACCCAGTAGTGCGGACTGCGCCCTTGCTCGCGCCCGAGGATCAGCGTGAGCGTCTGGTTCGGCCCGCGCAGGCCGAGCCAGAGCGGTGCGATCGTGTCAGGGACGGGCGTGCAGAGCAATGTTTGCGGCGCGGCGCTTGCCGCGGCGGTGCGGCCCGACAATCTCAGGGCGACGACCGTCGCGGGCGCCGGCATCCCGGACAGTGGCGCAGGGCTGACCCCGTGCGGCAATGGCGACCACGCGGCCCGGTCGAGAGATGGCAGCGGCCATATAAGCTGCTCGCGCACGACGCCGTCAGTGTCGAGCACCTGGTAACGGAGCCCGTCCTGATCGAGCGCCGCCTGCACGCAATGCAGATACTCGACGCCTTCGGGCATGCGGTGCGCAGTGCCCGCGCCCGCCGTGCAGATCTGCAGCACGCCGCGGTGAACCTGGACGTCGAATGCGAGGATGTGGCTGCAGACATAGGCGGTCACGCCGGCGCGGACCAGGATATCCCAGAAGCGCGCGCTGTATTCGTGGCCGATCTCGCGCTGATAGCTGCCGCTGTAACCATTGATCGGGTAAACCGGATGATGACCCAGCACCAGTTTGTATCTCGCGTCCCTGTGCTGTTCGAGGATCCCTTGCAGCCAATCGGTCTCGACGTGCCCCTCGCCGCCGAGCCCGGTCCACAGCGTGTGCACGAACACCATCACGAGATCGTCGCGGCGGACCCAGTAGGACAGGCCCTCCTGATCCGGCGGACCGTTGCGCGGCAGCTTCAGCACCTCGCGAAACACCGCCTCGCTCATCTCGTCATAGGTGGTGTGGTTGCCGGTCGTGTGCCACAGCGGCACCGCACGGCGGTCGAGCCAGCCCATTTCGACCTCAAACCAATGCCGCCATTGCGCACGCAACGCATCGGCATCAGCGGTGAGGCCGATGATCTCGTCGCCGGGGAAGAGGATGAACTCAGGCCGCGGATGCAGCCGGCGAACCACATTGTTGACCGATGCGAAAGTGCGCTCATGCAGCGCGCCGGCAACGCCCGAGCAGGCGTCGGCATAGATCACGAACTGGTGGCCCGAATTTCTCGGCAACAGAGACGGAATTGCATCATTCATGGTCGGACCACGTCCTCGCGAGCCACATCATAAGGGAAGGCAGACCGATCGCTCAAGGCACGCGCAAGATTACGGTCGGAGCGCTCGAGGTCGTTCAGGCCGACGACGGTGTTTTGGCGAGCCGGACACATTTCTGCACACCAGGACGTGACTTTCGGAAAAGCTGGTCTGCCGGCAGCCGCTAGGCGGCGGCGCGGCAAGCTGCTAGCGTTTCGCGCTTCAGATTGCCTTACTCGAGGATCGGAGCAAATGGACAACCGTAGTGATGTTTGGCGCGGCGTCGACACGATCAAGCCGCGTTTCATCGAATTGAGCGACCGGGTCTGGGCAATGCCCGAGGTCTGCTACACCGAGGCGCGCTCCTCCGCCGAACATCTGGCCGAACTGCGCCATCAGGGTTTCCGCATCACCGAGAACCTCGCCGACATTCCGACCGCGGTGATGGGCGAATGGGGTGAAGGCGGCCCTGTCATCGCCTTCCTCGGCGAATATGACGCCCTGCCAGGCCTCAGCCAGGAGGCCGGCATCGCCGAGCATCGTCCGGTCGAGACCGGCGGCCACGGCCATGGCTGCGGCCACAATCTGCTCGGCTCCTCCGCGCTGCTCGCCGCCACCGCGGTGAAGGACTGGCTCGCCGCCAACAAGGTGCCGGGCCGGGTGCGCTATTACGGCTGCCCGGCAGAGGAAGGCGGCGCGGCCAAGGCCTTCATGGTGCGCTGTGGCGCGTTCGAGGACGCCGACATCGCCATCACCTGGCATCCGCACAGTTTCTGGGAGGTGGCGGTGACGCCGTCGCTCGCCAACACCCGCGCCGATTTCATCTTCACCGGGCGGACCTCGCATGCGGCGGCCTCGCCGCATCTCGGCCGCAGCGCGCTCGACGCCGTGGAATTGATGAATGTCGGCGTCAACTACATGCGCGAGCACATGCCGAGCGATGCCCGCGTGCATTACGCGCTGCTCGACACCGGCGGCATCGCGCCGAACGTGGTGCAGGCCCATGCCCGGGTGCGCTACTCGATCCGTGCCCGCGACCTGCCCGGCATGAACGAACTGGTCGAGCGCGTGCACAAAATCGCGCAGGGCGCAGCGCTGATGACCGAGACCAAGGTCGAGATGAAGATCATCTCCGCGGTCTCCAACATCCTGCCCAACACCCCGCTGGAAGAGACGCTGCACCGGATCATGGAGGATCTCGGCCCGCCGCATTTCGATGATGCCGACAAGGAATTTGCCGGCAAGATCCGCGCGACCTTGACCGACAAGGACATCGCCTCGGTCTATTACGCGATCGGCATGGAGCCGACCGACCGGCCGCTGGCCGATTTCCTGGTGCCGATCGACGCCAAGCGCAATCCGCTGATCGGCTCGACCGATGTCGGCGACGTCAGCTGGGTGGTGCCGACGGTGCAGGTCCATGCACCGACGGTTGCAATCGGCACGCCGTTCCACACCTGGCAGGTTGTGGCGCAGGGCAAGACGCCGGCCGCGCACAAGGCGATGGTGCAGGCCGCCAAGGCGATGGCCGGCCTCGGCGTCAAGGCGCTGATGGAGCCGGAGCTGATCGCGGCCGCCAAGGCCGACCTCAAGAAGCGGACCACGCGAACGCCCTATGTCAGTCCGCTGCCGGCGAATGTTGCACCGCCGTTGGACATGTCGGTCGCCTGAGCGCCGTATCCTAAGGGCCGGACCTGCGCATCAATGCGCGGGCCGGCAGCCGCTTCGCGCGAAAATATGGTTGCGTGGCAAAAAAGCATCTCGGAACAAAGGATAACGAACAAATTTTCCGCAGTGCGAGGCACGCATCAGCGCGCTTTGGCGCCGATATGCTGAACCGATGTGCGCCTAAGGGAGGTTCTGCACAAGCGATAGCCAAAAGACCTAGACGCTGAAGAGCGGGAGGCGTTGACCTTCGCGTTCATTCGGTGTGCCATCTGCCGCCAGAACGGCGGCCGGTTCCAAGGCCCGCCGCAAACACACGTGAGCCGGACCGAGGGGACAATGTTCGACAATAATCTGCGAGGCATGATCGACGACGTGAAGGACGGACGGATGGACCGCCGCGCCTTCGTCAAGCGAATGATTGCCGTCGGCCTCACCGCGCCGATGGCCAACCAGATTCTGGCGATCGGCGGCGTCGCGATGGCGCAGAGCCCCAACCCCTACAAGCCGACCAAGCGCGGCGGCGGCGGCCCGCTCAAGTTGTTGTGGTGGCAGGGCCCGACCTTGCTCAATCCGCATTTCGCCACCGGCACCAAGGATCAGGACGGCTCGCGCATCTTCTACGAACCGCTGGCAAGCTGGGATGTCGACGGCCATCTCAACCCGATCCTCGCCGCCGAGATCCCCTCGATCCAGAATGGCGGGCTCTCCGCCGACGCCAAGCAGGTGACCTGGAAACTCAAACCCGGCGTCAAATGGCACGACGGCAAGCCGGTGACGGCCGACGATCTGGTGTTCAATTGGGAATACGCCAGCGACCCTGCGACCGCTGCCGTCTCGATTGAAACCTACAGCGGCCTGACCGTCGAAAAGATCGACGATCTCACGATCCGCATCACTTTCAAGAAGCCGACGCCGTTCTGGGCC
>NZ_JASGSR010000148.1:0-18114 GCF_040446015.1 Bradyrhizobium sp. INPA03-11B | reverse complement strand
GACCAGGATCGGCTTCTCGATCTGCTGCGACAGATAGACTGCGGTCGCGATCTGCCGGCTCGCAATATAGCCTTGTGCGGCGAGGCCGCTTTCCACGGCCTCGATCGAGGCGGTGGGCCTGGTGTCAGCCACGAGGATCAGCTCCGAATTTGCCTTGGACTCGGACCTGTTCTGCGCCCGTTGCGGGCAAAGCACAAGGCTCGTTTGGCCCGCAACGGCGAGGAGACCAAAGGCTGGGGTTAGCGCATGGTTCCGAGGTATTCCGCCGAGCGCAATACCAAAGGAAGTGCGTAGCCCGGATGAAGCGAAGCGCAATCCGGGAAGGTTTTTCCCCGGATAGTCCGTCCCGGATTTCGCTGCGCTCCATCCGGGCTACAGAACGCCTATCGTGCCCACCGCTTGCCGACTGCCCTTACCCCGCGCAGCTCTTCACGAAATCCTTGCGCTGCGGGCCGACGATCTTCTGGTCGATCGCCTGCTTCAGGCAATCGAGATGCGCCTGCGCCATGCAGAGCTGCATCTGGTCGTGCCGCTCCTGACCCTTCAGCGCTTTCGCCGCGCTCTGGCAGGCCGCGCGCTTCGCACCAGGCACCGGCGCTGCGGACGTGCTCTCCTGCGCGGGAGCGGCCGCCGGTGCCGCTGCGGGGGGTGAGGTTGATTGCGCGAACGCTGCGACCGAGACCAGCAGCGAGGTGGCCGAGACCAAGGTGACGACGAGACGTTTCATGGGATGTGCCTCCGCGGGCATGATCCGGAGAAACGAGCATCGGTTTTCCGGAACGTCATGCTCAGACCAGGAAAGGATCATGATGCGATCTTGCGATCGCGCCGTGATCCACGGGGAGGCCGAAAATTAGAGGCCGCCGCCTGAATGCGGAGTGAATGTGCGGAGAAACCGCTTCATCTCAGCGTGAGGCCGGTCGCGGCTTCGAGCTCGGAGATCGCCTGCGCGGCGTTCGCGACCTTGATCGTGGTCATGCCCATCTCGCGCGCCGGCTTCAAATTGACACCGAGATCGTCGAGATAGACGCAGTTCGCAGGATTCACCTGCAGCGTCTCCACCATCATCCGGTAGATGCGCGGATCGGGCTTGCGCAGGCCGATCTTCGCGGACTCGATGACGTGGTCGAACAGCGCCATCACCTCGGCGACATACAGCGTGCGTCCGCTGTGGCTGCCGATTGCGTTCGACGGCAGATTGTTGGTGATGCAGCCGGTCTTGAACTTGGCCTTGATGCGTTTCAGCGCCTCGACCATTTCGGGGCGCAGGTCGCCCGAGAGCAGCGGCAGCACGTCCTTGCCGCGCACCTCGGCGCCGAGCGCCTTGGATTCCGTCGCGAACAGTTCGTCGAACGCGTCGATGCCGATCTCGGCTCGCTCGAACTTGGCCCAGGCGTTCTCGAGATGGTTGGCGGCGTTGGTGCGGCGGATGATGTCGATCGGCAGGCCGCGTTCGGTCTCGTAGCGCGCGAATGCCTCGAACGGCGAGGTGGTCAAGACGCCGCCGAAATCCCAGATCACTGCCTCGATCATCAATGTCCTGCCCGTTGCAAAGCGGCGGCTTCGCCTCGGGTCGTCCGGCCGTCTGGCCGAAGACAGGGAAACGCGCGTTACGCCTTCTTTATTGGAATTGCCGCCGGTCAGGCAAGCCGCCAGTTCGCGGCAAACTCCGCCATACGGAACGGGCTCACCAGACCATCGGAACCAGGCGATAACGCACGCGCCCGAGATATTCGGCATAGCCGTCGAGCTCGGCGGTGAGCATCCGCTCCTCCATCATCGACCGCAGGCCGAGCAGCGCCGCCATCACCGGCACGATGGCAAGGCCATACCAGGATCCGAGCAGCAGCGGCGTGCCGGCGTAGGTCAACAGGCCGCTGGCATAGATCGGGTGCCGCACATAGGCGTACGGCCCGGTGGTCACCGCGGCATGTCCGCGCTCGCGCTGGATCTTCACAACCGGCGCGGCGTAGCTGTTTTCGCGATAGGTCCGGTAGACGATGTAGAACGATGCGGCGATCATCAGCGCGCCGGCACATTGCAGCCAGACGGGGACGAGCGATATCTGGTAGCGCACCGCGTCGAGCGCCATCAGCGGCAGCCATGTCAGCCACAACAGCGGCATGATCGATGTGATGACGCGATCCCATCCGGCCTGGCCGCACACGGTTCGCCGCTCCGCCAGCAGTCCCGGATCGTGCCTGGCGAGCCAGGCCTCGGTGATCAGTCCGCCGATCGTGATCTCGAGCAGGAACAACCAGGCGCCGGTCCAGCGCACGGTGCCGGCCGCGAGAAACAGGAGTGCTCCGAGGCCCACGCATGTGAAGACGGCGCCGCGCAAATTGATGGTCGGATGATTGCCGTTCTCGTCCATCTCTCTCTCCGGCGAACGGCAACGGCCGCGCCACCGGATCGGGCGGGCCGTTGCGTTGGTAACGAATCGAACCGAGCCTCAACGTGCAAAGCCGGTCACGATCGGCGGGTCCAGTTTCGCGCCTGTCCGGAATAGACCTTGCTCGGCAGCGCACGCGCCGCCGGATCGAGCAGGATCTTCATCGCGGAGTTGAGTCTCTCTTCCGAACTCGGCGAGCCGTCATGGCGCATCTGCTGGGGGGCGCCGGGGCCCTGCGGCGGTGCCATGTAGGCCGACGTTGTCGGCGGAGCGGGCGTGGTGGCGATCTTCGGACGGGCGACAACAGCCGCTTCCAGCGGGCGCCGTGCTTCGGCAACGGCTGAGGCTGAGGCTGCGGATTCCGCCGGCGGCGGGGCGGCATTGCCGGATCCGGATTGGCGGGGCGGTCTTGCCATGGCATCGGCTCCATAGGTTGGGTGATGACGACGACCTCAGGTCTTGTCCTCGTCGGATGTGGTGCGTTTGGCGATGATCGGGTTGCGGTCGCTGATCGCGGCGAGCAGCGAGGCGTGGGTCACGACTGATGACACGACGATCTTCCCGGAGGGCTCGACCCGGCGACCGTTCTGCTGCTGTTGCTGTGGGCTCCTGGCGGTGGACTTCTGCATCATATCGGCCTCCTCGAGGATGGGGTGGGGCCCGACAGCGCCGGGCCCCGAGTTCGGCGATCAGATGCCGAGGACGCCGCTGAGGGCGGGGATCGCCACCTTTGCGATCCCGCCGAGGATGTCGCCCCAGCCCTGCGGGTTGACGGACCCGTTGACCGCCACTTCGGCAATCCGCTTCGGACCGCGCTCGATGCCCTCACACTGGATCGGGCTACGCACGCTGCCGAAGGTCTCAAAGTCGTTCCTTGCGTACATGTTCAGCTCCTTCTTTCGGTTTGAATTGACGGCAACTACGGGAGGTGGTCACCCGACCGGGGTCGCCGTCGCTGGACGTCGCCCAGGGCATCGCTCATCGCGTCGATCCCCTGGACCACGTGACGCTCATTCGCGCCACGTTCTGATCTCCTCCGGACGCAGAGGAGCAATCGCGTCAATAGACCTGCCAATACCGCAGCGGCCCGACCGCCACCGGCACCACGTCGCTGACGTCGATCGTGTACTGATAGACTTCGCGCGCCTGGGTCAGGACCTGCGTCGGGTTGAAGAAGCGGTAGGTCACGTCGTGGCAATCCGAGTCCGGCCGGCAAATGACGCTCTGGTCCACTTCAACGGTGTCGAGCCGCAGGCCCTTCTTGGCGGCCTCAATGAAGATCTTCCGCGTGTTGTAGGCATTCATCGCGGAATAATTCAGCGCGCGGTCCTGCGGCGAGAGACCGACGTTGCGGAACTCGTTGTAGATCCGCTCGAGGAAGCCTTCCGCGCCGTCCGGCCAGGGGAGTGGTCCGAACAACGTGAACAGATCCCATTGGTAGAAGCCGCGCCAATCGGTCACCAGCGTCGGCACGACGGTGCCGTTCAGCAGCTTGGTCGTGTTGGTGCTGTCGACCCAGCCGGCCATCGAGACCCGCGCGACGCCGCCCGGCGGCGGGAATGGCGGGTTCGCCGTCGGTCGTGCGTCGGCGTCGGCCACGGCCGCTGACGCTTTCACCACGGTACGGGCCGTCGAGGGATCGTCGCGAGAGACCTCCTGGTGCCACAGCGCCAGGATCAGCGCGGCGAAGAATCCGAGTCCGAACACGTCGAGCGGCTTGATCGCATAGATCGGGATCGAATCGATCGTCATCGTCCAGGTGATGGCGTCGGCGTCCGGGAAGTTGTTGCCAGAGCCGGCCGGCGCCGACGTCTCGCCTTCGGCCTGGTTCAACAGATAGCGCGCCATGATCGCCGGGTTGTACGGTGCCGAGGTGTCGCCGGAGTGGTCGCGATCCGTTCCGAACGCCGGGTCGCCGCGGCCGATCAGGCTGTCGCGCCAGTTGGCGATCGCCTGCACGAAGTAGTCGAGGCGGGCTTCCTTGCCGAAATCGTAGAACAGCCGGCCGATCGGGAAGGCGAGTTGACCGGTGGGCTCGGTCGCCGTGCCCCGCGGACGCATGCCGCCGCGACAACCGCAGCTCTTCTCGCTGGTCCGAACCGCGGGCGCTTCGTACATCGGCAGCGCCTGCGGCATTGCGACGGGAAGCGCGTTGCTCGGCATCAGCGCGGGCATCTGCTGCGGCTGCAGCCAGGTTTGCGGCATCATGCCGGCGGTTGGCATCGCCATCTGCGGCATCATCATCGGCGGCATGACCATCTGCGGAGCCGGTGCCGGCATCCAGGCCATGTCGCCGCCCGGATGGGGAGCGTGGTACGGATACGGCGCGGGCGCTGCGATCGGCGCGGCGACGACGCCGTGATCAACGGGAACGGCCATGGCCGCAGGTGCTGCCGGCGCGGTGGGCTGCGCCTCGCTTGGCATGATCCCGGCGCTGCTTCGCAGGACCGAGCCGTCCGGCCCGAATATGCGCGGAGCCGATGGTGCAGACATTGCTGATAGATCTCCCATGGAATCCTCTCTGGTTGCAGTTGGCTGAGCGGCGGATGACGGTTGGAGGAAAGGGCGCGCGGACACTCCCCAGAAGCGGGGAGACGCGGCCGTGGCACCCGACGGCATGACGGCGTCCGCCTGCTCGCCAAGCAGGGCGGCGACAGCCGCGGGAATATCGAGCCGTCCGGCGAGGCAGCGCGAGGCGCTGCCGTCGCTCCGGCAGGGCGCCGCGCTTTCGAGCAGCGCGGCACGGACGGCTTGCGGATCGGCCTTGCGTCCGTTCTGGCGCAGGCATGAGAGCAAAAGCGCGACGACGCCGGTGACGATCGGCGCAGCGAAGCTCGTTCCGGAACGCAGGCTGACGTTGCGGACCGGTGAGGCGCCGGCGATGTTCTCGCCCGGCGCGAGGATGCCGTTCTCGAGATAGGCGTCGCCGAAATTGCTGAAGGGCAGCGGATTGCCGGCCAGATCGCACGCGCCGACCGCCAGCACCGACGAGAGGCTGCCCGGCACCTGGACGCAACGACAGCCGTCATTGCCGGCGGCGGCGACGATCAGCTTGCCGGCGCGTTCGCAGGCGCGCACCGCGTCGACCAGAATGCGATCGGCCTGTCCTGTCGCGGATTGCTGGCCACTGCTGATGTTGATGATGTCGGCGCCGGCGGCGAGCGCCTGGTTGATCGCGAGCGCCAGCGTGCTTTGCGAGGAAGGCTCGATCTGTCCAGCTGCGTCCTCGCGATAGATCGAGAACACGGTCGCGCTGCAATTCGGCGCGACGCCGAGCACCGGACTGCCGGGTGTGCCCATCAGCACGCTGGTGACATGCGTGCCGTGCTCGGACTGGATCATCGGCGAGGACGGCGCGACGAATTCGCCGCCCATGGCGACGCGCGCCTGCCTGAGCGAGGGATGATTGAGATCGACCGGACCGTCGATGATCGCGATCTTCACCGCGGGGTCGCCACCCGACGTTCTCTGCCACAAGGCAGTCAGACCAGCGATGTCGGCAACTGGATTCATGAAATCAATCCTGGCCGGTCTGCTGCGAATTCGTGCAGCCGATCCGCCTTCCACGGCAATCTGCTTTCACGCAGCGAGCGATAGGAGCGGTGTGTCGCTGCGTTGGTGCTGTTGTGGCAGGTGTGCTGCGGAAGGCCTATTCGCCGCGGTGGCTCAAAAAGGATCGGGCCGATGATGCGGATCGAGCGATCCAGGAGATCGATCCTGCGCGTCGAAAGGTCGATCAAAGGATTTAGTCGGGATCGGTCTCACGGCGTGATGCGCACGCAACCGTGCAAAGCCGCGCCGCATCTGAGCACCAATGCGTGCACGTGCTGCGATCAACCGAATACGGAATTCAGGTGGCTAGTGTCCGTCGAGCTCGCGGCGACGATCGAGAGCCGGCGCAGATGATGCGATCCACGGCGCCTCGCGGACCCGCCGCATCGCCTGCGCCCGGCGCGGCAGGCCGAGCTTTTGCAGCACGTGATGGACGTGGTGCTTGACGGTCGCAAGGCTGAGGTTGAGATCGCGCGCGATCTCCTTGTTCGACATGCCCTGTCCGATGAGCTTGAGAACCTCGCTTTCGCGGCGTGTCAGTCCCTGGTCCGCGTCGATCGTATCGGTCTGGCGCTCCATGCAAAACAGCGCGCGCAGCAGGCCGCCGGAAATCTCGGCGCTGCAGGCAAGCCGCCCGGATGCGACGTCCGACAGCGCGCGGCAGAGTTCGTCGAAGCTGGCATTCCGGGAAATATAGCCGCTGAACCCGGCCCGGCCGCAGCGAACCACGTCGCGCCGGTCCTCGTTGAGGCCAAGCGCGACCAGGGCGATATCGGCATGTTCGCTCGCAATCACCCGCACCTCGTCGAGATCGATACCCTGTGTGACGTCGATCAGGATGACATTCACACGGCCGGTTTCGAGCGCCGCGCGCAGGCCGGCAAGGTCGGAAACCGCCGCCTCGACGGCAAACTCGGCGTGGTTCTGGAAACTCGAGGTAAGCCCCTCGCTGAACAGCCTGATCGGCGTGACGACCGCGATCCTCATCATTATCCTCGAACTCAACGAAATGGCGGATGAAAAGCCGTCTGGTGGTCGACGGCACCGGCATCCAGAAAGTCATGAAGGTAAGTATGCGGTATGCTGCCAGAGGTTGTATTATTATCGAGCCGAAATTACGGTCCCGATCCACGCAGGATCAAGAGATGCAGTTCACATTCGGGCGTCGTGCCGACGGCACCATGCACGGTCCGATGTCTCGGATGGCGCCGCAAAGCGACGATACGAAGCGCGTGCGCACCAGAAGCTGCGGGAAATCCGGCGGTGACTTCAACGCCGTAGTCATCGGCGGCTAGATATTTAGATAATTGACGCATGCAAGCGCGGATGCTCTGTACAAGATTGCGTGTTCACCGGGGCCGAGTGTGAGCGACGCCATGCCGCGCCTCGGATGTGCTCAATTCCGATGCAGATCGACGGGGTTCCATGACGAATTTGATTCGAGCGACGGCCTTTCTGACCATGCTGACGGCAACGCCGGCCTTCGCCATCGTCGGTGGCGGCGCGCCGTCGACCGACGGCGTCGCGCGCTCCGTCGTCACCATCGTCGGCTCGCGTGGCAATTTCTGCACCGGCGCGCTGATCGCGCCGAAGGTGGTGTTGACCGCGGCGCATTGCGTGCAGCCCGGCGCCGACTACAAGATCGTCGAGTACGGCGCGGACCGGCAGCCCAAACTGCAGGACGTCAAGACGGTTGCGATCCATCCCGGCTTCCGGATGCAGGCGATGATCAATCATGTCGCGACCGCCGATGTCGCGCTGCTGCAACTTGCGGTGTCTTCCGCAGGCAAGGCGCCGGCCACACTCGGCATGCCCAACATTCCGATCCAGGTCGGCGGCCGCTTCACCGTCGCGGGCGTCGGTGTCACCGTGCGCGGCGACGGCAAGAGCGGCGGCAGCATTCGCGTCGCCGGCCTGATCGCGAGCGGCAAGCCCGGCACGCTGCAGATTCGTCTCGTCGACCCGGTCGGGCAGGGCGTGCGTGACGGGCTCGGCGCCTGTACCGGCGATTCCGGCGCGCCCGTGTTCGAGGACAAGCAGAGCGGGCCGGTCATCGTCGGCGTGGTGAGCTGGTCCACCGGCCCGAACGGCACCGCCGGCTGTGGCGGCATCACCGGCGTGACGCCGCTCACGCTCTATCGCGACTGGGTGATGCAGACAGCGCTGCAGTGGGGCGCGAGCTTCTAGCTTCACCTCGCCCCGCTTGCGGGGAGAGGTCGGATCGCATCGTCAGATGCGATCCGGGTGAGGGGGTACAGGTCTCTCGTCTCGCGCCGCCTCGTGGAGATAGTCGCTCACCCCAACCCTCTCCCCGTAAGAACGGGGAGAGGGAGCAGAGTTCAATGCCCCGCGGCCTTGTTCGCGGCGGCGTTGTTCAGCACGATCAGGCCGTCGACGGCGACGCCGAGCTTGCTGTTGATCAGGAAAGGGTTGACGTCGATCGAGGCGATGCGGCCGTTGGCGTCGGCCATCAGGTTGGAGAGCCCCACCAGCGCCTTCACCGCGGACGGCTCGTGCAGCGCGGGCTTGCCGCGATAGCCCTTCATCTTGACGCCGGCCTTGGTCTTGGCGATCAGCTCCTTTGCCTCGGCAGCGTCAAGCGGGGCACCGGCCAGCGCCACGTCCTTCATCAATTCGATATCGACGCCGCCGGTGCCGAACAGCACCACGGGGCCCATCTCGGCATCGAGCGAGGCGCCGACCACGAGCTCGAGGTCGGCCTTGACCTGCTGCGCGATCAGGATGCCCTCGAGCTTCGGCTTGCCCTTCAGCTTCTTCACCCGCGCGGTGATGTCGTTGAACGCCTTCTTCACCTCGGCCGCGTTGGCGAGGTTCAGCACCACGCCGCCGATATCCGACTTGTGCAGGATGTCGGGGCTCACCACCTTGGCGACCACCGGAAAGCCTATCGCCTTGGCGATCTTCACGGCTTCCGCCGCGGTCTGCGCGACGTCTTCCTTCGAGATCGGGATGCCATAGGCCTTGAGCAGCTGCTTCGAGGCGACCTCGTCGAGCGCGGCGGCGCCGTTCGCGGCCCTCAGTGTCTTCTCCAGCACGGCGCGCGCCGACGCCTTCGAGCTCGACACGATGTCGGGCACTTCCTTGCGCAGACCGGCATATTCGATCAGCGACTTGATCGCGCCGACCGCGCGGTCGAGGCCCTGCATGACAGCGATATTGGGCAGCGACTTGCGCAGTCCCTTGGTAAAGTCGGTGAAGCCGATCGACATCGCGCTGATATAGATCACCGGCTTGTTGGCCTGCCCCGCCATCTCGTTGACGATGCGCAGGTTGCGCTCCCGCAACTCGTGCGGCGCCTTCGGCAGCTCGGCATCGATGATGACGATGTCGGTGTCGGGATCGTCGATCATGATCTTGATCGACTTCATGTAGACGGAGGGATCGACCACGGCCGCAAAGCCGGCGTCGAGCGGGTTGCCGACGATGCTGCCCGGGCCGAGCATCTTCGCCAGCTGCTCGGACGCGTTCGGGCTCAGCGGCGCGAAGTTCAGGCCGGCGGAATAGAATGCGTCGATCAGAAGCCCGCGCTTGCCGCCCGACAGCGACACCGCCGCGAGGCGGTTGCCCTTCGGCGGATCGGCGTGGACGAAGCACTCGGTGGTTTCGATCAATTCATCCAGTCCGCGCACCCGGATCACGCCCTCGCGGGTCGAGATCGCATCGAATGTCTCGATCGAGCCGGCCAGCGCGCCGGTATGCGCCATCGCCGCGGCGCGGCCGCCTTCGGAGGCGCCGAGCTTGAGTGCGATCACCGGCTTGCCGGCGGCGCGCGCGGCCTTGCAGGCGTCGCGGAACACCTTGGTGTTCCTGACGCCTTCGAGATAGACCACGATGACGCGGATGCTCGGATCGGCGGCGAAATAGCTCATCAGGTCCGGGGTCTCGAGGCCGGATTCGTTGCCTGTCGTGACCATGTAGCCGACGCCGACACCGCGATCCTCCAGCGCCTGGCGGATCGCCATCACGATCGCGCCGGATTGGCCGGCTATCGCCACCGCGCCCGGCTCCATGGTGACGATGCGGTCGTCGATGTTGGTGAATAGGTTCTCGCCGGCGCTGAGATTGCCGAGGCAGTTCGGACCGGTGACGGCAAGCCCGGTCTCCTTGATCGCCTGCTTCAGCTCGACCGCGAGCCGCTGGCTCTCCTCGTCCTGCAATTCGCTGAAGCCTGACGTGACGATCGTCGCAGAGCGCGCGCCGGCGGCGGCTGCGTCGCGGATCACCTGCACGGCGAATCGTGCCGGCACCAGCACCAGCACATGGTCGGGCTTTTCCGGAAGGCTGGCAAAATCCTTGTAGCAGGTGACGCCCCAGATGGTTTCGCGCTTGGCGTTGATCGGAAACAGGCCGCCGGCATATTTGTACTTGATCAGGTTGTTCCAGATCCGTTCGGCGTAGTTGCCGGGCTTGTCGGTGGCGCCGACCAGCACGATGTTGCGCGGGTGCAGCATCGCGTGGATGCTCTTGACGATGTCGCTGGCGTCAGCGGGCGGCGCCCATTTGTGGGACACATGAGACGCGGTGCTTGCGTAAGCTTCCATGGAGCCTGCCCTTATCCTTGTTCTGCTTGTTTCCTCTGGCCCACGGTGCAGCACCGCAGGACGCGATTTTTCATTGTTTTTATGGCGAGGGAAAGGGGGTAGCAACTCACGCTGGCGCAAGTCAGGGCATCGCTTGCAATATCCCGGCAGGCGCAAAATCGATGCGCGTCAGGAACCCGATTCGGGGCGGCTCGAATCGGATTCGAGCGCTAGTCCGGTTCGATCATGGTTGCGTGCAACAAATAGCGCTCAGGCCCCGACGTCAGCGCGTCGAACGGCCAGCAGGTCGACAGCACGAGCTCATACCGGCCGGTAAGCAGGTCGATGCCGGATTGATCGAAGCGGACGACCGCGCTGCGATCGGCCCGGTAGCGAAACAGCCTGCCGTCGCTCCTCGTGACGTCGATCTCGTCGCCGATTGTGACATCTTTCAGAAACCGGAAATGGGTGTCGCGATGCGCGGAATAGACCGCGACGCCGCGCTCGCCGGCATCGACGCTCTGCTCGACATGGCCGGGGCCGAACGCCAGCGCCTGGCCGCTGCTGCCGGCGAGCACGATCGCGGAGGCGTGCAGGCGCTTGATCTCGATCCGGGCCACCGGCCAGGTATCGGCCCAGCTCCACGGCTTCACGGGATGGCCGGTCGCGATGCTCTGCGCGAAGGCGCGCTCCAGCAGCACCTGCGCGAGCAGCGCCTTGGCATGGATATAGGCGCCCTGGCCGAACAGGATCAGGCCGATGAGGGCGAAGGCGAGGGATGGGATGAAGCGGCGCATCTTGATTCCTTCTGCCGTCATTCCGGGGCGATGCGCAGCATCGAACCCGGAATCTCGAGATTCCGGGTCTGGTCCTTCGGACCATCCCGGAATGACGTCGATGAGAAGTGGCGCGCGCGGCCCCTGGGGGACGGGTGGGAAGGCCGCGCGCGCTCTTGGAAAGGAGGAGGTCGGGGGGGGCACCTCCTCCTTTCATCCGACGTCATTGGGGCGACGTCTGACGCCGGTTGAACACCAGAAGCAGAAGGCTGACCGTGAGCAGGATCACACCGGCGATCATCTTCAATTCGGCATCGGTCGCGGTCTTCGGCAGCTGGATGGTGCCGGGACGTTGTGTTGCGACCGGCGACTGCTTCAGCGCGGCAAGCTGCATCTTGCCGTTGCCTGCCTCTGCGCGACGTTCGCCCGGTGCAGCCGGCAGGCTCGGACGCTCGCCGAACACTTTTGCGAAATCCCAGCCGGCGGGCAGGTTGAGCGGCAGCTCGGATAGCTTCAGCGGCTCGCCTTCGGGGCGGCTCGGCGTCTTGTCGACGGCGACGAGGCTGGTCAGCCGCGTCACGAGCTGGTGCTCCAGCGCCAGCGCAAGGATGGTCTTGTCGGCATCCTCCGGGTTCGCCTGCCGCATGGTGCGCCCGACCTCGGCATCCGCGATCTTGCGGCGTGCCCACAGCTTGGAGAGGCCCTTGCCTTCGGCGGCATTCGCAAGCGGCAGCGTCACGCTCCACGGACGGTCGCCGATGCGGCCCTTGATCTCGACCGAGCCGGCGATCTTGTCGAGCTTTGCGGCCAGCACAAGCGGCTCGTCGCGATAGACGTCGGGGAGCGCCGACGGCGTCAGGTCGGCCGTCGCCTCGGAGAATTTCGCGGACAGGTTCGTCGCCGCGGGATTCTCGAGCTTGGCGAACAGGTCGCGCATGCGTTCATCGACCTGTTCGACCGAGCCGATATGGGTGAAGGTGCCGCGGCCGAGTTCGGCAGCGCGCGTCATCAGATAAGTGTTCGGCGCCGAGCCGATACCGACCATGAAGACGCGTGAGCGGCCGCGCAGCGCGCTGATGGTCTCGAACAACTGCTGCTCGTTGCCGATCGCGCCGTCGGTCAGGAACACGACCTGGCGGACATGGTCGGCGTCGTCATGGTTGGTGTCGGACAGCGCCGCGCGCATTGCCGGCACCATCTCGGTGCCGCCGCGTGCCTGTATCGCGCTGACGAAGGAGGTCGCGTTGCCGATATTGGCGCTGTTGGCGGGGACTGGCGATGCGAACAGCCTGTCCATGGTGTCGTCGAAGCGGATCACGTTGAAGCGATCGGTCGGCTGCAGGCGGCCGAGCGCGTAAGTGAGGCTCGCCTTGGCCTGGATGATCGAGGTGCCGCCCATCGAGCCGGAATTGTCGATCACGAAGATCACTTCGCGCGGCAACGGCTTCTGCCGCGCCTGCTCCACCGATGGCGGCGTGACGAAGGCCAGCAGATAGTCGGAATTGCCGACATGCTCGCGGAACAGCCCGACCGACGGCGCCTTCTCGGCAATCGGCTTCCAGGTCAGCTCGAAATCGCGATCGGCCGGCACTGGGCCTTCGGCAAGCTTGACGACGCGCGTGGTGCTGTCGGGGGTCTCGATCTTGACCTGGTGGAAATGGCTTTTCACCTCGCCGAGCGGGAAGCCGGCGTTGAGATGCACCGTGATGTTGGTCGGATTGATCGGCGCGTTGGTGGCAGGATCGAGCACCTCGGATGAGATACGATCACGATCCGGCACCGGATCGGTTGACGTGGCGCCCCAGCCGTTGCCATCGGCACGGAGGTCGACGCTCTGCACGACGGGGCGCGGATTGTAGCGCGGGCCGATCACCATCGGTACCCGCAGCGAGAACTCGTTGCCGTTCTGCTGCACCGGCTCCTGATATTCGATTTGCACCAGCACGGTTTCGCCGGGACCGATATTGGCGACCGAGTTGGTGAAGATGTTCGGCCGCTCCTGCTCGGTGAGCGCGGCCTTCTGGCCGCTCTGCTTGGCCTGCTCGTAGATGGCGCGGGCCTGCTGCCGCTCCTTGATGTCGCCGACCACGATGCGATCGCCGACCACCATCTTCAGCGTATCGACCGCGCCGCCCGCCGGCAGCGGATAGACATAAGTCGCCTCCACCCAGTCCTTGGTCGGGTTGCGGAAGATCTGCGTGACGCGGGCGCGCACCGTCGGGCCCGACACCGTGAGGTCGACATCGACGCCGAGCCTCAGCGCATCCCTGTAGCCGTCGTCGGTCTTGAACAGCAGCGAGCCGGAGCGCGCATCACTCGGCCGCAGCACCGCCTGTTGCGGCAGCTCGGCCGACCATACCGGATCGAAACTCAGAAACAGCGCCGCAAAGCCGATCACCAGCGCGGCCACGCCTTCCACCAGGAAGAACAGCGCGATGCGCATCCTGCGCGACAGGCGTATCTGCGGGCTGCTCTCACATGCATCGTAAATCGTCATTGTCGTCACTCCCGAGCGAGACTTTCGCTGCTTCGCAATCATGGAGAGCGGCGGTTTTGGCGCGAGCAGAATGATCGGCAATGATTGGCCGCCGTCCGGCGCGGCCCGCCGCCGGCCAAGGCGGGTTTGTGCGGTTTTGTGATGGATTGTCCGGTCTGCTAGACTGCGCGGAATCAAGGGGAACCGGGCAGGAATCAGAATGCCGACGCCTGACAAGCAGCTTTCGGCTGAGCAGAGCCAGCAGGTCGCGGAGACCATCCGCGAGGAAATCGCGCGCCGCCGCATCTCGCGGCAGACGCTGGCTGAGCAGGCCAAGCTCAGCCTGTCGACATTGGAGAAGGTGCTCGGCGGCCGCCGCCCGTTCACGCTGGCGACCACCGTTCGGCTCGAGCAGGCGCTCGGCGTCTCCTTGCGCAAGCTGCCGGAGGCGATCACGGTGGCGGCGCCCGCCAATGGCGGGATCGCGCCCGACAGCCTTGGATCCTATTCGCGTCGCTCGGTGGCGCGGATCGAAGGGACTTACATCACGGTGCGGCCGTCGTTCGGCGAGCCGGGCGCGTTCTATGCCTATCGCACCGAGATCGCCTGGGACGACGCGTCGTCATCGCTCGGCTTCCGCGAGGGCGAGCGGCAGGACGCCGACTACACCCAGTATGGCGAGGTCGCGGTGCCCAATGAATCCGGCTTCGTCTATCTCGTGACCAACAGGCACGGCCAGCATCGCGTGATCACGGTCTCGCGCCCGCGCAATTCCGGCGAGATGTACGGCATCATCACGACGCTGCTCGCCGGCCGAGGCTCGCTGTTGACGCCGGTTGCTGCGCCGATCGCATTCCTGCCGGTGAAGAACGTGCCCAAGCCGAGCCTTGGCCGGGTGTCGGCTGACGATGCGAACTACGCCGTCTATCGCGAGCATCTGCGCCGCACGATCGACGAGCCGTTTGCGATCTTCCTGCCGGGATAAGTCCCGCAAGATCACGCTGGGCTTGGGCGCGCGGGCGCAACCACGCCAGCGATCAGCACGGCCAGAATGCCCGTCAGGAAAATGCCGTCGAACGTGCCGGCGCCGCCGATCGACGCAATCGGCGCGCCCAGGCTGCCGATCTTGTCGAGGTTCAGCAGATCGGCGCCGAGCAGCGTCCCCATCGAGCCGCCGATATAGGCGAGCGGTGCGGCATATTCGCGGGACAGCAGCAGCGCGAGGATCGCGGTCGCCACGACAGGGACGAACACGGGCACGGCGATCCCCATGCCCCGCACCGGCGTGGCGCTGGCATGGACGATCGCTGCAATGACGATCGTCGCGATCGCAGCCCTCAGCCAGAGCTGATAGCGCAGCATCAAATAGGCGGACATCACGGCCGGGATCACCGCGCCGCCGACATTGACGGCGAGGATCGTGCTCGACGATGCCAGATAAGGCACGACATAGCGCATGCCGAAGAAGTCGACGATCTCCCCCGATCGCACCGGCGGGCCGGGCAGCACGGTGATCGGAATGTTGAAATAGCTGCCGATCAGCGAACCGAACAGCAGCAGCAACGCGACGCCGGGCCCGATGCCGAGCCGCATATAGGCATAGCGCAGGATGCGCAGCTGGATCAGCACCACCAGCGCCACGGCGGCGAACACCAGGATCGAGAAGAAGCCCGGCGTCAGCGGCAGATAATGAACGTGGGAATGCATCGGTTCGGCAGTCCGGGTTCGGCGCGGCCCTCTTGTTAGGTAAGAATTCTGGATAGGATCACAAGCAGGAGTCCCGTCATCCTGAGGAGCGCGTAGCGCGTCTCAAAGGATGCACGGCCACCAGCGGGGCCGTCGACCCTTCGAGACGCCGCTTCGCGGCTCCTCAGGGTGACGGTGCGAGAGATTTGCGGCTGACGCAATCCGTGAAATAACGAAGCCGCCCGAATAGGCGGCTTCGCAATGACGTTGGCGGAGAGCCCGGCGCTAGCCGCCGGTCTCGGCGCTGATGATGTCGCCGAACAGCTCCCACTGCCCGTTCTTGAACTGCATCATCTTGAGCTGCTCGACCGGCGCGAAGTCGGTCGCGCTGGTGTTGATCCGGATGCCGGGAATCAGCGTGTCGGGCGCAAAGTCCTTCAGGCTGGCGGCCTGCTTCATCACGTTCTCGCGCGTCAGGTTGTCGCCGCACTGTTTCAGCACCTGCACCATGGTCTGCGCCGCGGCGTAGCCATAGACCAGGTTCGCGTCCGACAGGTTAGCGCCCGGCAGGTACTTCTCGGCGAAGGCCATGAACTTCTTCATGCCTTCATCATTCTTCCACTGCGGGTCGGAGGCGTCCTTGAGGTAGCCGGCCGACAGCACGCCTTCGGACGCTTCGAGGCCGGCGGGCTTCATGACCGCACCGATCGAGATCGAGACGTCGGTCATCACGTGCATCGGCTTCCAGCCGATCTCGGCGATCTTCTTGATCGCCTGCGCGGCGAATTTTGGCGTCGAGATGTTGACGAACACGTCGGCGCCGGTGTCCTTCAGCTTGACGATGTGGGAATCGATCGACGGCTCTGTTGTCTCGTAGCTTTCCTCGGCGACGATCTTGACGCTCGATTTGTCGAGCACCTCCTTGAGGCCGATCAGGTAGTCCTTGCCGAAATCGTCATTGGCATAGAAGATCGCGACCTTGGCGTTTGGCTTGGCCTTGAGGATGTACTTGCCGAAGATCCGCGCCTCGACGCGATAGCTCGGCTGGAAGCCCATGGTCCATGGGAAATCCTTCGGATCGTTCCACTTGCTGGCGCCGGTGGCGAGGAACAGCTGCGGCACCTTCTTGGCGTTGTGATACTTCTGCACCGCGGTCTGGGTCGGCGTGCCCAGCGCGTTGAACACCAGGAAGACCTCGTCGCTCTCGATCAGCTTGCGAATCTGCTCCACGGTCTTCGGCGGCGAATAGCCATCGTCATAGGAGATCCAGTTGATCTTGCGGCCGTTGATGCCGCCCTGATCGTTGATCATCTTGAAATAGGCTTCTTCGGTCTTGCCGATGACGCCGTAGGCGGAGGCGGGACCGCTATAGGCCTCGACATTGCCGATCTTGATCTCGGTGTCGGAGGCGCCGGTGTCATACTTCTTTTGGGCAAAGGCGGCCTGGGTGGAGAGCAGGCAGAGCGCCGCGGCGGCGGCCAGCAGCGACAGTTTCGTGGTTTTCATAAAGGCAATTTCCTCGATCTATTCTGGTTGGGGACTCAACGCAACGAACCCATAGCCGGTCCCGGCAAACGGTTATGGGCAACACTTCTCTCGACATGGCATGAGTCGCGACACGCGTCCGTGCGATCAAGCGGCAGTATCGGTCGGCTTCGGCTGGCTGAACTGTTGCCGAAGCGTCGGCTTATGAATTTTGCCTGTCGCATTCCGCGGCAGGACATCGATGAATTCGATCAGGCGCGGGCATTTGAACCGCGCCAGATTGGCCTGGCAATGCGCGTGGATCTCGTCCGGCGTCAGCGTGTGGCCCGGCTTCACTGCGATCACGGCCATCCCGACCTCGCCCCACTGCTCGTTCGGGATACCGATGACGGCGGCTTCGGCCACGGCGGCCAATTGATGCAGCACGCTCTCGACCTCGGCCGGATAGACGTTCTCGCCGCCGGAAATGTACATGTCCTTCCAGCGGTCGACGATGTAGTAGAAGCCTTCCTCGTCGATTCGCGTGGCGTCGCCGGTGTGCAGCCAGCCGTCGGTGAAAGAGGAGGCATTGGCGTCCGGCCGATTCCAGTAGCCCGGCGTGATGTTCGGGCCCTTGACCCAGAGCTCGCCGAGCTCGCCGACCGTGGCATCGCTGCCGTCGGGCCGCACGATGCGCACTTCCGTGTGCAGCACCGGCTTGCCGGACGAGCCGGCCTTGCGCGCGGCATCCTCGCGGTCGAGCACCATCACCGCCGGCGAGGTCTCGGTCATGCCGTAGCCCTGCTGCAACGCCACGCCGCGCGCCTCCCAGGTCTTGAGCAGCGGCACCGGCATCGGCGCGCCGCCGACGCCGCCGATCGTCAGGCGGCTGAAGTCGGCGGTGGCGAAGGAAGGATGCTGCGCCATGAACTGGTAGATCGCGGGCACGCCGAAGAACACGTTGATGCCCTGCGCGGGATCGCCGATCAGCTTCAGCGCCTCGCCGGGATCGAAGGCGCGCATGATCAGCACCGTGCCGCCGGCATGCAGCACCGGGTTGGTGTAGCAATTCAGCCCGCCGGTGTGGAACAGCGGCAGCACGGTCAGCAGCACCGAGGCCGGCGAGATATAGGCGGGGCCGCCGAGATTGACGCAATTCCAGAACGTCATCCCATGGGTGATGATCGCGCCCTTGGGCTGACCCGTGGTGCCCGAGGTGTACATGAT
>NZ_JASGSR010000147.1:0-18343 GCF_040446015.1 Bradyrhizobium sp. INPA03-11B | reverse complement strand
GCGCTGGTGCCGCACATCGCATCCGGGATCGGCGCCGTCGCGACGCAGGCGCTGGTCAATCCCTATTACGGCATCGACGGTCTCGCGCTGCTGGGCGACGGCAAGACCCCGCATCAGGTGATCGCGGCGCTGATCGCGCCCGACGGCGGCCGCGAGAGCCGGCAGGTGCATGTCATCGACGCCAAGGGCCGCATCGCGGCGCATTCCGGCAAGGATTGCATCGACTGGTTCGGCCATATCGCCGGCGACGGCTTTTCGATCGCCGGCAACATGCTGGCCGGACCCGCGGTGCTCGACGAGACCGCGCGCGTCTATGCCACCAATGAGCAGCTGCCGTTCGCGGAGCGGCTGATCAAGGCGATGTTCGCCGGTGAAGCGACCGGCGGCGACAAGCGCGGCAAGCAGTCGGCAGCGCTGCTGATCCACGGTACGGAGCAATGGCCGTTGCTCGACCTGCGCGTCGACGACCACGCCGATCCCTTGGCCGAGCTGGAGCGGCTGGAAGCGGTCAGCCGCGAGCACTGGGTGCCATTCCGGAGCTTCATGCCGACCCGCGACAACCCGGCCGGAACCAGCGATCGGGCCACGATCGACGCCGGTATTGCAGCCGCAAGAGCGGGCCGCGAATGACCGCGGGCCCGCTGATCGAGATCGAGGGCCTGCGCGTCAGCTTCCACGGCGACGATGGCCGTATCACGCATGCCGTCGACAGCGTCGATTTGTCCGTCGCCAACGGCGCGACGCTCGGGCTGGTCGGCGAGTCCGGCTGCGGCAAGAGCGTCACCTCGCTCGCGATCATGGGGCTGTTGCCGAAGCAATCCGCCACGGTGTCCGGCGCGATCCGCTTCGACGGCTTCGACCTGCTCGAGGTGCCGGATGCGACGCTGCGCGACCTGCGCGGCAATCGCCTCGCCATGATCTTCCAGGAGCCGATGACCTCGCTCAACCCGAGCTTCACCATCGGCGACCAGATCACCGAGACGATTCTGCGCCACCGCGGCGGCTCCCGGCGCGCCGCACGCGAGCGCACCATCGAGCTGCTGCGCCGCGTGCACATCCCCTCGCCCGAGAAACGCATCGACGAATATCCGCACAAGCTGTCCGGCGGCATGCGCCAGCGCGTGATGATCGCAATGGCGCTAGCCTGCGATCCCCGGCTTCTGATCGCCGACGAGCCGACCACCGCGCTCGACGTCACGCTGCAAGCGCAGATCCTCGATCTGATGCGCGAGCTGAAGGCCGCGAGCGGGGCTGCGATCATCCTGATCACCCACGATCTCGGCGTCGTCGCCGAAGTCTGCGACGAGGTCGCGGTGATGTATGCCGGCGAGATCGTCGAGCGCGCCCCGGTCGACGAGCTGTTTGCCAATCCGCAGCACCCCTACACGATCGGCCTGCTCGGCTCGATCCCGCGGCTCGACCGCCGCACCAGCCATCTCGCCACCATCGAGGGCATGGTGCCGAACATGGCGAACCCGCCCGCGGGCTGCCGCTTCGCCGCGCGCTGCCCGTTCGTAGAGGATGCCTGCACCAAATCACCCCCGCCGCTGGCGATGCTGAGCGCAACTCACGCCTCGCGCTGCCTCCGCGCGCCGCTGGAGCGGCTGGTGTCATGACTGTTCTGCTCGAGGTCGAAGGGCTGGTGAAGCATTTCGTCGCCGAACGCTCGCTGTTCGGTCGGCCGACCGCCCATGTGAAGGCGGTCGACGGTGTCAGCTTCACGGTCGAGGCCGGCAAGACGCTGGCGCTGGTCGGCGAATCCGGCTGCGGCAAATCCACCGTCAGCCGCCTGGTGCTGCGGCTGATCGAGCCGGACGCCGGACGGATCCGCTTCGAGGGCCGCGACCTCGGCGCGCTCAATGCCGAGCAGCTGCGCGCGTTCCGCCGCGATGCGCAACTGATCTTCCAGGACCCCTATGCGTCGCTCAACCCGCGCATGACGGTGAGCCAGATCCTGACCGAGCCGCTGGCGCTGCACAATCTCGTGCCGGCGGCACGCCGCCGCGAACGCGTCGAAGAGCTGCTACGCCTGGTCGGGCTCGAGCCGCGCTTCGCGCGCCGCTATCCCCACGAATTCTCCGGCGGCCAGCGTCAGCGCATTGCGATTGCTCGCGCGCTCGCGGTCGAGCCGAAGCTGATCATCTGCGACGAGCCGGTGTCCGCGCTCGATGTCTCGATCCGCTCGCAGATATTGAACCTGCTGCGCGACCTGCAGGATCGGCTGAAGCTCGCCTACATCTTCGTCTCGCACGATCTGGCCGTGGTGAAGCACATCGCCGACCGCGTCGCCGTGATGAATCTCGGCACCATAGTCGAGACCGCGGAGGCGCATGCGCTGTTCGCCGCCCCGCGCCATCCCTACAGCCGCGCATTGCTATCGGCGATCCCGGTTCCGAAGCCGCGCGCCAAGCGCAGCCGCGTCGTGCTGGAGGGCGAGCTGCCGAGCGCGCTCAATCCGCCCTCCGGCTGCCGCTTCCACACCCGCTGTCCCTATGTGATCGCGCGCTGCCGCAGCGAGATTCCGCAATTGCTGGCAGACGGCACAGGCCACGCCACGGCCTGTCACCGCACAGCGGAGTTACCGCCCGGGGAGAACATCGTTCCCGCCGACGGCGGCTTCTCGCCATCGCTGGAGAAATTGGTCGCGGCCTTCAGCGGAGCCGCGGAAGGGGCCGGCTACGGCGGGGTTGGTAAGGTCGGGACGGGGCCGCAGGCATGATGATGGGGAGTTCGCGATGAGGATGTTTCGTTTGGCGGCGGCTGCCGCCGCCCTGCTGCTGTCGCTGGCGGCCAGCGCGCAGGCGCAGAGCACGCTCCGGATCGGCCTCGCCGAGGATCCCGACGTGCTCGATCCGACCATGGCGCGCACCTATGTCGGCCGCATCGTGTTTGCCGCGCTGTGCGACAAGCTGTTCGACATCGACGAGAAGCTGAACATCGTGCCGCAGCTCGCGCTGTCGCACGAGACCTCCGCCGACGGCAAGGAGGTTACGATCAAGCTCAGGCCGGGTGTCAGATTCCAGGACGGCGAGCCGTTCGATGCGGAGGCGGCCAAATTCTCGCTGGAGCGGCATCTGACCGTCCCCGGCTCGTTCCGCAAGCCGGAGCTCGCCAGCATCGACCATATCGACGTCGTCGATCCCCTAACCATCAAGCTGGTGCTCAAGGCGCCGTTCTCGCCGCTGATCGCGCAGCTCACCGACCGCGCCGGCATGATGGTGTCGCCCAAGGCCGCGAAGGCTGCCGGCGACAAGTTCGGCCTGCATCCGGTCTGCGCCGGTCCCTACAAATTCGTCGAGCGCGTGCAGCAGGATCGCATCGTGCTGGAGAAATTTGCCGACTACTGGAACAAGGACAACGTCTTCATCGATCGCATCGTCTATTTGCCGATCGTGGACGCCACGGTGCGACTCGCCAATTTGAAGTCGGGCGGGCTCGACCTGATCGAACGCGTGCTCGCGACCGACCTCAAGGACGTGCGCACCGACTCGCGCCTGAAGGTGTCGAGCGCAATCGAGCTCGGCTATCAGGGCATCACGCTCAACATCGGCAGGGACAAGGCCAAGGGCCCCCTCAGCCAATCCGCCAAGGTCCGGCAGGCACTCGATCTCTCGATCGACCGCGAGGCGATCAACCAGGTCGTCTTCAACGGTGAGTTCAAGCCCGGAAACCAGTGGGTCAGCCCGGATCATCCGTATTACCAGAAGGATTTTCCGATCCGCGCCCGCGACGTCGAAAAGGCCAAGGCGCTGCTGAAGGAAGCCGGCGTGACGCCGCCGGTCAGCGTCGACTTCATGGTGCCGAAGGGACCGGAGACCGAGGCCACCGCGCAGGTCATGCAGTCGATGGCGGCCGAGGCCGGCTTCGACCTGAAGATCCGCGTCACCGAATTCGCGACGTCGCTGAAGCAGGCCGAAGCCGGCGAATACCAGGCCTATATGCTGGCGTGGAGCGGCCGCATCGATCCGGACGGCAATTCCTACGTCTTCCTGCACAAGGACGCGCCGCAAAATTACAGCGCCTGGGCCAACCCCGAGGCCGACAAGGCGCTCGACGATGCCCGCCTCACCACCGACATGGCGCAACGCAAGGCGATCTACGCCAGGCTGACGAAGCTCGAGCTCGAGGATGAAGCCATTCTCTATATCTACCATCGTCGCATCATCATCGCGCACACCACCAAGCTCGACGGCTACAAGCAGATGCCGGATGGCCTCGTGCGCGTGGTCGGATTGAAGCTGAAATGATCGCGCCGGCGTCCGGGACACGAGCATCGTCATGCTGAACTTCCTCGCCAAGCGGCTGGTTCAGATCGTGCCGACACTGTTCTTCGTTTCGGTGCTGATCTTCTCGCTGCAGCATCTGCTGCCCGGCGATCCGGCGCTGGTGATGGCCGGCGAGGAACGCGATCCCGCCGTGATCGCGCAGATCCGCGCGCAGTATCATCTCGATCAGCCGATCCCGGTGCAATACGTCTACTGGATCAAGGGCGTGCTGTCGGGCGATTTCGGCGAGTCCTTGCGCAACAAGATGCCGGTGCTGGAGCTGATCGCGCAGAAGCTGCCGGTGACGCTGCAGCTTGCGGCCATGGCGATTGTGATCGCGTTCCTGATCGGGATTCCCGCCGGCATCGTCTCGGCGGTGAAGAAAGGCACCGCCTGGGATTACGGCGCCAATCTGTTCGCGCTGTGGGGGATCTCGACGCCGAACTTCTGGCTCGGCATCATGCTGATCTTCCTGTTCTCCATCGAACTGGGCTGGCTGCCGGCCTCCGGCTACGTGCCACTCACCGAGAACTGGCGCGCCAGCATCGCCGCCACCATCATGCCGGCCTTCGTGCTCGGCAACGCGATCGCCGCGATCCTGATGCGGCACACACGAAGCGCCATGCTGCAGGTATTGGAGAGCGACTATGTCCGCACCGCGCGCGCCAAGGGCCTGTCCGAGCGCACGGTCATCCTCAAGCATGCGATGCGCAACGCACTGACGCCGATCATCACGCTCGGCGCGCTCGAGCTCGGGACCTTGCTGTCGGGCGCGGTGCTCACCGAGCAGATCTTCTCGATCCCGGGCTTCGGCAAGCTGATCGTCGATGCCGTGTTCAACCGCGACTACGCGGTCGTGCAGGGCGTGGTGCTGACGACGGCGACGATCTACATCACGCTCAACCTGATCGCCGACATCGCCTATATCCTCGTCAACCCGCGGCTGAGGGGCTGACCGGATGACGGACGCAACACTCGGGACATCAGCTTCGCTTGCGGCGGCCGAGACGCTGGAGAGTCCGGCGCGGCGCGCCTGGCGGCGACTGATCCGGCGCAAGGGCGCGGTGCTCGGCCTCGTCGTGATCGCGCTGTTCATCCTGCTCGCCGTCTTCGCACCGCTGATCGTGCCCTATGATCCGATCGCGACCAGTTGGTCGCTGGTACGCAAAGCGCCGTCGCTGCAGCACTGGTTCGGCACCGACGAGCTCGGCCGCGACGTGCTCGCCCGCGTCGTGTTCGGCGCCCGCGCCTCGCTGCTCGCGGGTGTCATCTCGGTCGGCATCGCGCTTGCGATCGGCGTGCCGCTTGGCCTCGTCGCCGGCTATCGCGGCGGCTTCATCGATGGGCTGATCAGCCGCATCACCGATGCGATGCTGGCCTGCCCGTTCCTGATCCTGGCGATCGCGCTCGCCGCGTTCCTCGGGCCGAGCCTCGGCAATGCAATGATCGCGATCGGCGTCTCGGCGACCCCGATCTTCATCCGCCTGACCCGCGGCCAGGTGATGAGCGTCAAGGTCGAGGACTATGTCGAGGCGGCGCGCGCCATGGGCAATCCGCGCTGGCGCATCGCGCTGGTCCACATCCTGCCCAACATCCTGCCGGCGCTATTGGTGCAGGCCACGCTGTCGATCGCGGCCGCGATCATCGCCGAGGCCGCACTGTCCTTCCTCGGCCTCGGCCAGCAGCCGCCGGCGCCATCCTGGGGCAGCATGCTCAACGCCGCGCAACGCTTCCTGACCAGCGCGCCCTGGATGGCGGTCTGGCCGGGGCTTGCGATCTTCCTGGTCGTGCTGTCGTTCAACCTGGTCGGCGACGGCCTGCGCGACGCGCTAGATCCGAAGGCGCGGTGAGCAGTCGCCGCGCAGCGAGCGCACATTCTTCCCCGTCATCCTGAGGTGGCCGCTTCTTCAGCGGCCCTCGAAGGATGAATCGGCCACCAGCGGGGCCGTGCATCCTTCGAGGCTCGCCCAGCGGCGCAATTGCGCCGCAAGGCTCGCGCCTCGGGATGACAGGAAAAAGTGGGCGAAGTCCCAGCCGCGTCATTGCGAGCGAAGCGAAGCAATCCATCGGTCCACGTACGTCGACCGATGGATTGCTTCGTCGCTTCGCTCCTCGCAATGACGACGGTTGGTTTCTCCGAAAGCTAGACCACCACCTCACGCAACACGCGCCGGCAATCCATCTCGTATTCGAGATCGACCACCGGCGGGCGGCAGAAGTGCCAGGTCAGGCCGGAGCGCGTCGCGCCGCGGCGCACCAGCTCGTCGACGACCACGGGATGGATGTCATGCACGGTGTAGGCCTGCACCGCTGTCGTCTCCTGCCAGCCGAAGCTGAATTCAGCGAGGCGGCGCTCCATCTCGCCGGCGGTGAAGCGGACCTTCTCGCGCCATGCGTCGGGGCTGAGATCGCGATAGCAGACGATGCGGTCGGGATAGCTCGCCGTGCCGCTGCGCGCGTCGGCGCCGCCCGCGATCACGAAAGACGGCGACGTGCTCGTGCTCGGCCGTGTGAATGAGAACGCATAGAACGACGGTTCGGCCGGCGGATCGATCTCGGGACAGACATTGCTGCGCGCGACCGGATTGATGGTGCCGTCGAACAGCCCCCATTCGGCGAGCGTCTTGACATAGTGCTGGTTGAAGGCACGGAAACCGTCCTCGGTGAAGGCGGCCGGCGACCGCAATTCGCAGGCACAGAACGAGGTCAACGGCCGGCCGGCGTCCTTGATGTAGGCCGCAATCCGCGCAAAGCCGTCCGCAAGCGGCACCAGGCGATCGAAGCGCACCCGCTCGATCTCATAGCCGGCGTTTGCCTGCGCGCCGCTGGAATACTGGAACACGGCCGGAATGAACCGGTAATTGCCCGCCGCAAACTCGCTCGCCATGCCTGGCCTCCCAATCTTTTCTGCCCGCCTTCGGCAAGGCTAGCACGAGACAAAGAAAAGGCGGCAGTGGCTTTCGCCAGTGCCGCCTTCTCCTGCGAGCATGAGCTTGGAGGGCTCAGGTCGGTTTCAATGCACCACCGTGCTTGTCGAGTTCATAGTCCGCGATCTGCTTGGCGCGGTCGGAACGGGCCGCGGCCTGGTGGTCGGTCGCGATCGTCATGTACACGGCCGGCAGCACGAACAGCGTGAACAGCGTGCCGATCGTCATGCCGGCCACGACCACGAGCCCGATCGAGAAGCGGCTGGCGGCGCCGGCGCCCGAGGCAGTGAGCAGCGGCAGCAGGCCGGTGACCATGGCCGCCGTCGTCATCAGGATCGGACGCAGACGAATCCGCGCCGACATTTCGATCGCCGAGCGGCGGTCGAGTCCCTCGTTAAGCTGCAGCTCGTTGGCGAACTCCACCATCAGGATGCCGTGCTTGGTGATCAGTCCGACCAGCGTCAGCAAGCCCACCTGGGTGTAGATGTTCATGGTGGCGACGCCGAAGAACAGCGGGATCAGGGCGCCGACGATCGCCATCGGCACCGAGATCATGATGACGAACGGATCGCGCAGGCTCTCGAACTGCGCCGCCAGCACCAGGAAGATGATGATGATGGCGAACGCGAAGGTGACCAGGAGCTGGTTGCCCTCGTGGACGTATTGCCGGGAGTCGGCCAGGAAGTCGTAGCTGAAGCCGGACGGCAGCTTCTTGGCTTCACCCTGCAGGAACTCCACCGCCTGGCCCATCGAGACGCCGGGCATCGGCACGGCCTGGAAGGTCGACGAGTTGAGCTGGTTGTAGTGGGTCAGCGCGTTCGGATCGACGCCGGTCTCGACCGACACCACCGTCGACAGCCGCACCAGCTGCCCGGTCGCGGTCGGGACATAGTAGTTGTCGAACGACTCAGGCGCGAGCCGGCTGGCGCGCGGCACCTGCGGAATCACCTGATAGGAGCGCCCTTCGAGGTTGAAGCGGTTGACGTAGTTGCCGCCGAGCAGCGTCGCCAGCGCGCCACCGATCTGCTGCATGGTGATGCCGAGGTCGCTCGCCTTGGAGCGATCGACCTTCACCCGGACCACCGGCTGGTTGAAATCGAGGTCGCTGTCGGTGACGATGAACAGGCCGCTCTTGCGCGCGGCATCCTTCAGCTTGCTCATCTGGTCGAACACCTGCTGGAAGCCGGCGGTCGAAGAGATCACCATCTGCACCGGCAGACCGCCGGGTCCGCCGGGCAACGGCGGCAGGCTGAACGCGAACGCGCTGACGCCTTCGATCTTCGACAGCTCGGCCTGCACCAGCGGCTGCAGCGTCTGCGCGCTGCGCTTGCGCTCATCCCACGGCTTGAGCAGCATGCCGGCGAAGCCGCCCTGCGGACCGGTGATGCCGTTCAGAATGAACCGCAGGTCGGTCTCGGGAAACTTCTGGAACTCCTTGTCCATCTTGTCGCCGTAGAAATCGATGTAGTCGATGTTGGCGTATTTCGGCGCCTTGGTCACCGCGAACACGATGCCCTGGTCTTCCTGCGGCGCAAGCTCCTTCTGGATATGCATATAGAGGAAGCCGACCAGACCGAGGATGGTCACGGCGAACAGCGCCGTGATCGGACGGTAGTCGAGCGAGCGGTCGAGCTGGCGGCCATAGGCACGCGTCAGCGCGCCGAACACGCGGTTGACCAGCCTGGAGAAACGCCCCTCTTCCGCGCTCTTGAGGAACACCGAGCACATCATCGGCGACAGCGTCAGCGCGATCACGCCCGACACGATCACCGAGCCGGCCAGCGTGAAGGCGAATTCGCGGAACAGCGTGCCGGTCACGCCGCCGAGGAAGCCGATCGGCGCATACACCGCCGCCAGCGTGATCGTCATGGAGACGACGGGGCCGACGATTTCGCGGGCACCTTTCAGCGATGCCTGCACCGGTGGCAGGCCCTCCTCGAGATGTCGATGGATGTTCTCCACCACCACGATGGCGTCGTCGACCACGAGACCGATCGCGAGCACCATCGCCAGCAGCGTCAGCAGGTTGAAGCTGAAGCCGGCGGCCAGCATCAGGATGCAGACGCCGACCAGCGACAACGGAATGGTGACGACGGGAATGATCACCGACCGCAGCGAGGCCAGGAACAGGAAGATGACGACGACGACGATCAGCACCGCTTCGGTCAGCGTCTTCTCGACCTCGTCGATCGACGATTGGATGAACTTGGTGGAGTCGTAGGCCACCTTCATCTTCATCGACGGCGGCAGGTTGCGCTCGAGGTCGGGGAACAGCGCACGCACGCCCTTCACCAGGGTCAGCGGGTTACCTTGCGGCGTCGCCTTGATGCCGATGAAGATCGCATGCTCGCCGTTGAAGGCGACGCTGGCATCGGTCGACTGCGCTGCGAGCTCCACCGTCGCGATGTCCTCGATGCGCACGAAGCCGCCGTCCTTCGCCTTCACGATCATTCGCTTGAACTGATCGATGTTCTGAAGGTCGGTGTTGGCCGAGACGTTGGAGACGATGAAGAAGCCCTTGGTCTGGCCTGCGGCCGCCTGGAAGTTGTTGGCGGCGATCGCAGCCGCAACGTCGTTGGGCGACACGCCGCGTCCGGCCATCCGGGTCGGATCGAGCCAGACGCGCATCGCGAAGGTCTGGCCGCCGAGAATGTCGGCCGATGCGACGCCGTCGACGGTCGAGAGCACCGGCTGCACGACGCGGGTCAGATAGTCGGAGATCGCCGATCCGGTCAGCTCTTCGCTGGAGAAGCCGAGATACATCACGGCGATGGTGTCACCGGTCGCCTTGGTCACGACCGGGTCGAAGGCTTCCTTCGGGATCAGGTATTTGACCGAGTTGACCTTGGCGAGCACCTCGGTCAGCGCCTGGTTCGGATCGTGGTTGAGCTTGACGTAGACCTGGATCGTCGAGGTGCCGAGCACCGAGTTCGACGTCATGTAGTCGACGCCTTCAGCCGACGCGACGGCCTGCTCGATCGGCGTGGTGATGAAGCCGTTGATCAGCTCCGGCGACGCGCCGGGATACGACGTCGTGATGGTCACGACGGTGTTCGACAGATTCGGATATTGCCGGATCGGCAGCACCATCGCCGCGCGCAAGCCGATCAAGAGGATCAGCAGGCTGACGACGACCGACAGCACCGGGCGCTTGATGAAAATATCAGTGAAGGCCATCGCCAACTCGATTCGTGTTGTCTGCCGGTTGCGGCAACATGTGGCGGAGGGCCATCAGGCCCTCCGGGTTTAGATAATGGAGATCAGTAACGCGGCGGCTCGGCCGGAACCGGCGGCGCCGGGTCGGTCGAGATCGCAACCGGCATGCCCGACTGCAGCTTGATCTGGCCGACGGCCACGACCTTGTCCCCGGCCTTCAGACCCTTGAGGATCTCGACGCGGCCTTCGACGCGGTTGCCCGTCTTCACGAAGGTGCGCTCGGCGGTCAGGGTGGTCTTGCCGTCCCCGCCCTTCTTCTCGGTGATCAGGAACACGGAGTCGCCGTACAGCGTGTAGTCGACCGCGGTTTCCGGAACCGTGACGACCGGCGGCTTGTCCGGCAGCACGATCGTGGTGGTCGCGAACATGCCGGGCTTGAGGATGCTGTCCGGATTCTGGATCGTGGCCTGAACCCTGATGTTGCGGGTATCGGTCGCGATCTGCGGCTCGATGGTCGTGATCTTGCCTTCGAAGGTACGGCCCGGATAGGCGTCGACCTTGATCCGCACGGTCTGGCCGACCTTGATCTGCGAGCTCTGCTTCTCGGTCACGGTCATGTTGGCGTACAGCACCGACAGGTCGGTCAGCGACACGATCTGGGTGCCGGCCGTCAGATACTGGCCGACTTCCACCTGACGAACGCCGAGATCGCCTTCGAACGGCGCGCGCACCAGCTTCTGCGAGATCAGCGCTTCGGTCTTGGCGATGCCCGCCTTGGCCTGGTCGTAGGTCGCCTGCGCCGTATCGACGGTCGACTGCGGCCCGAACTGGCGCGACGCGAGCTGCTTGGCGCGGTCGAGTTGCTGCTCGCCCACGGTCGCCTGCGCCTTGAAGCTGGCGAGGTCGCCCTGCTCCGGCGCGTCGAACAGCTGCACCAGCGGCGTGCCCGCCTTCACATGGCTGCCCGCGGTGAACAGGATCTCGGTGATGCGGCCCGGCACGTCGGTCGTGACGTTGACCTGGTGCACCGCGACGAGATCACCGACGGCGCTCAAGAGGTTCGGAATCACTTCGGTCTTCGCCTCGGCGGCCGAGACGTTCGACGGCGGCGGCTTATTGTTGGCGAAGAACTGCGCGATCATGTGGCTGCGGAAGGCGTTGAAGCCGACCAGCGCGCCGACCAGCAGGGCCAGCAACAGGCCTACGATGATGAACCAGCGCACCAAACGGACGGGACGCTTGGCTTGCTTCTCCTTGATCGGTTGCCCCGAGATGTGGCTTTCGGTCTGAATATTCATGTCATGCACTTTCTGCAGTTACCGACGGTCCTGCGCTCGGCGACGGCTGGCGGCCCAAATGAGTTGAAATTGCGGCTTCGGTAAGTCCGATGCCGCGAAGAATGAACTGGCAAAGCTGCTGCTCGGCCGCGGCGGCATCGCCGTAGGGGAGACATGGTGTCGCAGGCAGCTGCGTCAGCGCGCCCATAAGCACGGTATGATGCGCAAACCAGAACAGGTTGAGCGGCTCGTCGCCGATCCGCGTCGCCTCGCCGGCAGCGATCGCCCGCTCCAGCGAAGCGGCGAAGGTCGGACCGATCAGCTTGCCGACCTTGTCGTAGAGTAGGCGCGCGAACTCGCCGTCGTCGAGATGGCTCGTCACCATCAGCCGCATCCGCTGCGTCTCTTCCTGGTCCGGCGCATCGCGCAGCTGCATGAAATGGCCGACCATGCCCTGCACCAGTTCGACCAGCGTCGCGGTCGACGGCTCCTGGCCAAGCAGATGGGCGAGATCGGGATCCGCCTCGCACTCTTCGGCAAGGATCTCGGCGTAGAGCGCGGCCTTCGACGGGAAGTGCTTGAACAAAAGCCCTTCCGAAATGGCAGCCGCGGCCGCCACGCTCTTTGTCGTGGTGCCGGCAAAGCCGTTGCGGGCGAAACACCGCTTTGCGGCGCTCAGGATCAACTGACGCCGCAAGTCACTCGTCATGCGTAAGGTAGACATTTGGGTCGTGAGTAATCACTCACTTTACCAAAAGTCAAGGTTCTATTGCACCGCGAAAGTCACTTTATATCGGAGTGTGTCCGATCGACCCGCGGATGCGGTTGACGATGTAGGCGCCGTCGCGGCTCGACAGCACGCGTTCCAGATTGGCCCCGTCGATCTTCGCGCTGGCGAACCGCGGCCCCGCCGTAACATCTTGCAAAGACGAAGCAAAAGCCTCGACCTCGGCCATCGTGCTGATCGAGCGGCTATCCCCGATTCCGCAAGCCTTGGCAACACCCACGAGGTCGGCGGTTCCACCGGTGTGACTGGCCTGGCCGCCGGTCTCGCCATAGGCCTCGTTGTCCAGCACGATGATCGAGAGGTTTTTCGGCTGCTGCAGCGCGACAGTCGCAAGACTCCCCATTCCCATCAGCATCTCGCCGTCGCCGGTGATCACGACGACCGGCAAGGTCGGCTGGGCCAGCGCGAGGCCGAGCCCGATCATCACGGCGCCGCCCATGCCGCCCCAGAGATAGAAGTTGCGGTCATGGTCGCCGGCCGCGGCGATGTCATAGGTCGAGGCGCCGAGGCCGCCGACGGCGAAGGCGCCCTTACGATCCCGCAGCAGTTCAGAAACCACGGCGCGGCGGTCGAGGAGATTGGCTTTGCTCATTTGGTGAAGACCTTTGCCCCGATCAGGCGCTGCGACAGCAGGACGGCGGTTGGCGTGCAGGCGTTGTAGGCTTGCGCCGCGCCGGCCTCGACGACCTCGCGGACCTCATCCGGATGCGAAGCGCGCAACACCTTGATGCCCGACAATTCGAGAATCCCTTGCGTGTTCGAGCCCATCGGCACCTGCCAGGGATTGAACTCGCCCCATTCGCCTCGCATCGTCACCAGCGTGAGGAACGGCAGGCGGAAGATCTGCACCAGCGACAGCATGTTGATGCAATTGCCGACGCCGCTGGACTGCATCAGCAGCACGCCGCGCTGGCCGCCGGCCCAGGCGCCTGCGAGCAACGCCACGCCCTCTTCCTCCGTCGTCAGCGCAATACCGCGCATCGAAGACGAACCCAGCACCCGCTCGATCAGCTCGGAATGCCCGGCGTCCGGCACGTAGGGCACCTGGCGCACCTCGAAGCGCTGCAATATCGAAAAGATCTCCTCGGGCCAGGAGGCCGCGGTGTCGGCACGGGCATGCATTGGCGTTTCCGGCTCTCTGTTGTTTGGCCGCGACTGTAGAGGGGCGCGCACGCTTCATCAAAGCGCAATACCGCATATGGCTCTGCGATTTACTCGCACCGCGCAGCGCGCCCGCGCCGGTCCCAACTCCTCGCAAATTGTGTTGCGCGACCGCCGCCCGCGGCCTACGATAGTTGCAAATGAAACTAATTGGGTTGGAATCGCCATGGACGGGCACGCGCGGGAGCTGGCTGACGGGTTCGACCTCGAGAAGCTGACTCCGGAGTTCTACGCCAACCCCTACCCGACCTATCGCGCGCTGCGCGAGCATGCGCCGGTCAAGCGGCTGCCGAACGGCTGCTATTTTCTCACCCGCTACGACGACCTGATCGCAGCCTACAAGAACACCAAGGCGTTCTCCTCCGACAAGAAGAAGGAGTTCCTGCCGAAATACGGCAACTCGCTGCTCTACGAGCACCACACGACGAGCCTCGTCTTCAACGATCCGCCGGCGCACACCCGCGTGCGGCGATTGATCATGGGCGCCTTGTCGCCGCGCGCGATCGCCGGCATGGAGCCGGACCTGATCGCGCTGGTCGACAGCCTGCTCGACCGCATCGAGACGCGCGACCGCTTCGAGCTGATCGGCGACTTCGCCTCGGCCATCCCCGTCGAGGTGATCGGCAATCTGCTCGACGTGCCGCACGACGAACGCGAGCCGCTGCGCGACTGGTCGCTCGCGATCCTGGGCGCGCTGGAGCCGGTGATCCGCAAGGACGCGTTCGATCGCGGCAACGATGCGGTGAAGGATTTCCTCGCCTATCTCGAAACCCTGGTCGAACGGCGTCGCGCCAAGCCGGGCAATCCCGAACGCGACGTGCTGACGCGATTGATCCAGGGTGAGGACAATGGCGAGCGGCTGACCGCGAAGGAATTGCTGCACAACTGCATCTTTCTGCTCAACGCCGGCCACGAGACCACGACCAATCTGATCGGCAACGGGCTGGTGACGCTCACCCAATATCCCGATCAGAAGCAGCGGCTGCTCGCGCAGCCCGAGCTGATCAAGACCGCGGTCGAGGAGATGCTGCGCTACGAAAGCTCGAACCAGCTCGGCAACCGCATGATCGTGGAGGAGACTGAGCTCGGCGGCATCAAGCTGCCGGCCGGCGCGCTGGTCACGCTGTGCATCGGTGCCGCCAACCGCGACGGCGCGCAATTCCCCAACCCCGAAGGCTTCGACGTTGCGCGCACGCCGAACCGCCACCTCGCCTTCGGGACCGGCGCGCATCAATGCGCCGGGATGGCGCTGGCGCGCCTTGAAGGCGCGATCGCGATCTCGCGCTTCCTCAAGCGCTTCCCGAACTATGTGCTCGATGGCGAGCCGGTGCGCGGCGGCCGGGTCCGCTTCCGCGGCTTCCTCAGCGTGCCCTGCAGCATCAACGCATAGCGAGCATTGTCCCCCGCGATTTTGGCCGGCAACCCCACTTCCCTGTGGAGGAACCGATGCCCAAATCAGTTGCAGGCGCGCATTGATGTAATCTGGTGCGCGACAGCGGGAGTGACGCAGGATGAGTCCATCGGTCACTGATCTCCTCGCAACCGAAGCGCAGTTCGGCACCTACAATTACGAGCCGATCGGGGTCGTGCTGTCCCGCGGCGAGGGCGTCTGGGTCTGGGACACCGATGGCAACCGGTATCTCGACTGTCTCTCCGCCTATTCGGCGGTAAGCCAGGGCCACTGTCATCCGAAGATCCTGGCAGCAATGATCGAGCAGGCGCATCGGCTGACGCTGACCTCGCGCGCCTTCCACAACGATCAGCTCGCTCCCTTCTACCGCGAACTCGCGGAGCTGACCGGCTCGCACAAGGTGCTGCCGATGAACAGCGGCGCCGAGGCGGTGGAGAGCGCGATCAAGTCGGTGCGCAAATGGGCCTATGAGATCAAGGGCGTGCCGGACGGGCAGGCCGAGATCATCGTCTGCGCCAATAATTTTCACGGACGCACACTCGGCATCGTCGGCTTCTCGACCGACCCGGCCTCGCGCGACCATTTCGGCCCGTTCGCGCCGGGCTTCAAGATCATCCCGTTCGGCGATGCCGCGGCACTCGAGCAGGCGATCACGCCCAACACCGCGGCCTTCCTCGTCGAGCCGGTCCAGGGCGAAGCCGGCGTCATCATTCCCCCGCCGGGCTATTTCGCGCGCGTGCGCGAGCTGTGCACCGCGCGCAACGTGATGCTGGTGCTCGACGAGATCCAGACCGGGCTCGGCCGCACCGGCAAGCTGCTCGCCGAGCAGCACGAGGGCATCGAGGCCGACGTGACGCTGCTCGGCAAGGCGCTATCGGGTGGCTTCTATCCGGTGTCGGCGGTGCTCTCCAACAACGCCGTGCTCGGCACGCTGCGGCCGGGCCAGCACGGCTCGACCTTCGGCGGCAACCCGCTGGCCTGCGCGGTGGCGCGCGTAGCGCTGCGGGTGCTGGTCGAGGAAGGGATGATCGAGAACGCGGCGCAACAGGGCGTGCGCTTTCTCGCCGGATTGCAGGACATCCGCGCCAACGTCATCCGCGAGGTGCGCGGGCGCGGGCTGATGCTGGCGATCGAACTACACCCCGAGGCCGGCGGCGCCCGCCGCTACTGCCTGGCGCTGCAGGCGCGTGGCATCCTCGCCAAGGACACCCACGAGCACACCATCCGCATCGCCCCGCCGCTGGTGATCACCGCCGATCAAGTGGACTGGGCGCTGGAGCGGATCGCGGCTGCCCTGACCCAGGATGTCTCCTGACGGTTCCCTGCGTCGGAAGACCGCACGGCCGGCTGCAGCCAACAAGAACGATTTCGACATCCGCGCGTTGAAGTTCTGCGGGCAGGGATGGACGGAGAGCTACGCTCATGCCTTGCCGTCGCTCTGGACTTATTGTCTTTTTGATTAGTGCCTCAATGCTCGTGGCGAGCGGCGGCGCGTCCGCGCAGCCGCACGTAAAGGGTGGACCGGCGGCACGTCCAGCCGCACCGCCAGCGATGGCGCGTCCTGCCGCGCCGATGGTCCACGCCGCCCCGCCGGCAATGGCGCGACCGCCTGCAATGGCCCGGCCACCCGCGATGGCTCGGCCGGCCGCACCTGCGTTCCATGCCCCGCAGCGACCCGCGATGGCACCGCGCCCGGCACCGCATTTCGCCGCCCCGTCAATGCGCCAGGCTCCCCATATCGCCGCACCGCGCGTCGCAACGCATCGACCCGAATTCCGTCGCGGGGCACCGCAGCGCCCGGCTCCTCGTGTGGCCGCGCCATCACGCCCGAGCCCACCGTCGCGCTTAAGCGCACGGCCGTCGCCGACGGAGCGAATTCAACAGCGTGCGCAGCAGCGTCAGCAACTCATCCAGCAACGCCAGCAGACCGCGCAGCAGCGGCAGCGTGACACGCTGTCGCGCCAGACCGCAGAGCGGCAGTCCCGGATCGATCGCCTGCAGCAACGCGTGCAGCAATTGCAGTCGCAGAAGGTTCAAGGCGCACGCGCACAACGCATCCATGACCGCACGCTGCAGGCGCAGAACCGCCTGCTGCAGCGCGAGCAGCGCTCACAGCAAGCCGACGTTGCCCGCCAGCAGCGATTGGCGCCGGCAGCGACGGTTGGGGCCGCCACAGCGGCCACAGCCGCGATGACGGCCGCGGCACGAGCGGCCCAGCGCGAGCGATTTGCCGCGCATTTCCGCGACCAGGCGGGCGCGCAAGACCAGGCGGCACTCGCGATGCGCCAAGGCGGCTGGGCGCCCCGCAATGCCTGGCGACGAGGCCACCGCGCGGCGTTCGTGGCGTGGCTTGGCCCGGTGTTCCTGCCCTACGCCTATTCGGACATCTTCGACTACACGTTCTGGTCCTACGCCTACGAGCCCGGCTATTGGGCCTACGCCTATGACGACTTCGTCGACACCGTGTTCTGGGACACCAACAGTCCGTACTCCGCCTATGCCAGCATCGAATCCGGCGATTATCCGGCGACCACGGGCCGCACTCGGTCCCGTCAACGCGCCGACACGAGCCCGCAGGCCATCAAGCAATTATGCGGTGAACCCGACAAGGGCGTCACCGCCTGGCCGCTTGCCGACATCGCGCGGGTGGTGCGGCCGAGCCAACAGCAGCGCGTCCTGCTCGACGATCTGAAGACTGCCGCAACGGAGGCCGCCAATGTCTTCAAGGACACTTGCAGCGACAGCTATGCCATGACGCCGACCGGCCGCTTGCGGTCGATGTTGAGCCGCATCAGCGCGACGCTCGATGCGATCAGGATCGTGCGGCCCGCGCTGGAGAATATCTACAGCTCGCTCAGCGACGAGCAGCAGGCCCGCTTCAATGCGCTCGGCCCGCATATCGGCGAGCGCTCGGCGCATCAGCAGGACACAACCGCGCAATCCGGCAATTGCGGCGATTCGAAATCCGACCTGGCCCAATTGCCGATCAACCGGATCGATGCCTCGCTTCATCCGGCGGGCAAGCAGAAGGAAGCGCTCGATCGCCTGAGCGATGCGACCACAAAGGCCATCGCGGACCTGCAGGCGGCCTGCCCGAACGATGTGCCGCTGACACCGGTCGGCCGGCTGGAAGCGATGCAGCACCGGCTCGAGGCCATGCAGAAGGCCGCGAAGCTGATCGAGCCTGCGCTGGACAAGTTCTATGCCTTGCTGAGCAGCGAACAGAAGGCGCGCTTCAACACGCTGCAGCAGGTCGCGAGCCCCTGAGGCCGCCCGCCTGCGATCTTCAGCGCCCGGCGCGCGCGACGCCGGTCCCCCCGTCTTGCCTTTGCGGCCGCCGCACAGCAATGTTCGGCACC
>NZ_JASGSR010000146.1:0-18354 GCF_040446015.1 Bradyrhizobium sp. INPA03-11B | reverse complement strand
GATCTGCCTCCTCAACGGCGACAACATCCCATTCATCGCGCGCCGCTCAAAGACTTCTTCAACAGCCTGCTAGAGCATGATCCGGAAAAGCGCGAAGCGGTTTTCCCTCGCGACAAACGCGGAACGCGTTTGCGCGGAGATCATGCGCAAACAAAGAGCTAAAGCGCGATGACGATTCAACCCAATCCCATCGCGTTTTAGCCGTCGTCACTGCTTGCGCAGGAAGTTCGAATCCGGGGCGAACTTCTTGATCATGTCGGACAGGCTGTCGTCGGCCGGCCGGCCATTGGAGCCGGCGTCCTGCTTGGGCTCGTCCTTCAACTTCTGGCCGGAGATTTCGGCCAGCGCCGCCAGCAGCGTCTCGTCGAGATTGTCGGCCGCTGTCTTCGCAGGCGGTGTCTTTGCTGACGGTGTGTTGGCGGGCGGCGTGGTGGCGGGCGGCGGCGGAGCGGGTTTCGGCGAGGTGGGGGCGACGACCCGGATCTCTGGCTCGCCCTTCAGCGCAGGTGGCGTCGGCTCCGGGATCGGGGCTGGCTTCGATTCGTCCGCCCGTCTGGCGGCGGCCTCGCTGACGGCGGCGATCAGCGATGCTTCGAGGTGGGCCGGCGTCTCCGCCGGCATGGCCGGTGGTGCAGCCGGCATCGGCGGCGGCTCGGCGGGCTTCGCGTCGCGGGGTGCGCGACCGAACAGCGGCTCCCGCTGGCCCGTCGTCGATGGCCGGCTGTTGTCGGTTGCCTTGCTAGGCTCCCTGCCAGGCTTGAAGAGACCGGCGCGTTCGGCGGCGATCCTGGCGGTCGCCTCCTCGACCGTGGCGAGCAGCGATGCTTCCAGCGCATCGGCGGGCTTGCTCGCCGAAGCCGTTGGCTTGGCGGCAGGGGTGGGCACCTGAGGCTCCGGCCGGGGCGGCAACGGCGGTGGCCGCGGTCCCTCGGCTTGCGCGGGCGGCGGGGCCGGCTCACCGTCCCGGGCGCGCGCGATGATGCCGTCGACGATCGCACCCAGGCGGCTCTTGTCGGGCGCGGCGAGGTAGCTGGCCGCGAGCTCATCGACATATTGCGGGCCGTAGTCGGCCAGCACCTTGGCAAGCTGGGCGAGATCGGGATCGCTCTCGACCAGCCGGCGCCAGGTCTGCCGGTCGTAGGGCGCATCCGCCTTCTTGTCCGGCCGAGTCTTGTCAGGCCACGCCACCCGGCGAGGCTGACGCTGCGGCCCATTGTCCTGGCCGGTGACTGGGTCGAGGGTCGGCGGCTGCAGCCCGGGGCTGAGGCGCGGAGGGGGTAATCCTGCGGCGCCGGCCGGCGCGGCGTCAGCCGCCGGGCGGCGTCGGCGTTCGGCGACCTGCAGCGAGATCAGGCCGACGCCCATCAGCAGGAAGCCGAGCGCGGCCCACGAAATCGTGGCGCACAACAGCCCGCCGATCACCAGCAATAGCCAGCCAGTCAGTCGCACGATTTGCCTTTCCCATGCCCGGATCGGAGGTCCCGACGCGGGCCTAGCAGACAAGATGGGCTATCTTATGCCGACTTTCGGAAAAACGGCCAGCTATCCGCCCGCCGTCAACACCTTAACACCGCCGAACGCGGTGACCTGGCCGCGGCGCAGCATCACGATCTGGGTGGCGAGCTGGCGCAGCTCGGCGGCGTCGTGGCTGACATAGACCATCGGGACGCCGGCCTCGTCGCGCAGCCGCACCAGATAGGGCAGGATCTCGAGCTTGCGGCTTTCGTCGAGCGCGCCGAGCGGTTCGTCGAGCAGCAGCAGCCGCGGCTTGGAGAGCAGCGCCCGGCCAAGCGCGACGCGCTGCCGCTCGCCGCCGGAGAGCTTGCCGGGGCGGCGGTCGAGCAGGGCGCCGATGTCGAGCAAATCGACGACGCGCTTGTGCTGCGCGAGGTCTTCAGTGAGGCCGTTCATGCGGCGGCCGTAATCGAGGTTCTGCCTGATATCGAGATGCGGAAACAGTCGCGAGTCCTGGAACACGTAGCCGATGCGGCGGCGCCAGGTCGGGACGTGAATGCCGGCCGCGGTATCGTCGACCGTCTCGCCGTCGATCACGATGGTGCCGCGATCGGGACGCAGCAGCCCCGCGATGGTGTTGATCAGCGAGGTCTTGCCGGAGCCGGACGCGCCGAACAGGCCGGTGACGCGGCCCTCGCTGGTGAACGATGCCGCGAGCGAGAAATCTCCGAGCTGCTTGGTGATGTCGACGCGCAGCATCGCTATTGCCCGTGCAAGCGCGCAGTGGCGCGGCGTGCGAACACTTCGGCCGCGACCAGCGCACCGACCGCGAGCACGACCGAGATGATCACGAGCCGAACTGCGGCGGTGTCGCCGTCAGGCGTCTGGATCAGCGAATAGATCGCCGATGAAATGGTCTGGGTCTCGCCGGGGATGTTGGAGACGAAGGTGATGGTCGCGCCGAATTCGCCGATCGCCTTGGCGAAGCCGAGCACCATGCCGGCCAGCACGCCGGGCAGCGCGAGCGGCAGCGTCACCGTCGCGAACACCCGCCAGGGCGCGGCGCCGAGCGTCTCGGCCGCCTGTTCGAGGCGGCGGTCGACGGCTTCGATCGACAGACGGATCGGCCGCACCAGCAATGGAAACGACATCACGCCGCAGGCGAGCGCGGCGCCGGTCCAGCGGAATGCGAACACGATGCCGAGGTGATCGGCCAGCCAGCCGCCGACCAGGCCGCGCTTGCCGAAGGTCAAAAGCAGCAGATAGCCCGTGACGACGGGCGGCAGCACCAGCGGCAGATGCACGACGGCATCGAGCAGCGACTTGCCCCAGAAATCGCGCCGCGCCAGCAGCCAGGCGAGCGCGATCCCGAACGGGGTCGCCACCAGTGTTGCGACGACGGCGACCCGCAGCGACAGCAGGATCGCCGTCCATTCGGTCGGCGAGATCTCGAACACTAGTGTCTGTTCCCGAAGTTCGTATGCAAGTGCGGCTCCTCAGTTACGAACTTCGGGAACAGACACTAGTAAGAGTCAATAGGCCAGTGCCGCTGATCGATTTGACGTTCCTCACGGTGCGTGCGGCAATCACTGGAGGAACGTCAAATCGGCGGCGCTGGGCTTACGTCGTCGGGCTGATCAGGAACTTGAAGCCATATTTCTCGAGGATCGTCTTCGCCGTCGACGAGCGCAGGAAGGCGAGATAATCCGCGGTCTCCGGCTTCGCGGTCGTGGTCGCGGCAACCGGATAGATGATGGCCGGATGGGTGTCCGCCGGGAAGGTGCCGACGATCTTGACGCCCGGCTCGACCTTGGCGTCGGTCGAATAGACGATGCCGAGCACGGCTTCGCCGCGCGCCACCAGCGTCAATGCCGCGCGCACGCTCTCGGCCATCGCGAATTTCGGCTCCGCCGCCTGCCAGGCGCCGAGCTTTTCGAGCGCGGCCTTGGCATACTTGCCGACCGGCACCGCCTTGACGTCGCCGGTTGCGATCTTGCCGTCACCGGCGAGCTTGGCGAGATCGAAGCCCGGTGCAATCGTGACATTGCCGATCTTGGAATCCTTCGGCGCGATCAGCACGATCGAGTTGCCGAGCAGGTTCACCCGCGTCGGCTCATTGATGTTCTTCTGCTTGATCGCATAGTCCATCCAGTCGGTGTCGGCGGACACGAACACGTCGGCCGGCGCGCCCTGCTCGATCTGCTTTGCGAGCGCCGAGCTCGCCGCATAGCTGGCGCTGATCTTGACGCCGGTCTTGGCGGTATAGGCCGCATCGATCTCGTCGAGCGCGTTCTTCATCGAGGCCGCGGCAAACACGGTGAGCGTCTTGTCCTCGGCTCTCGCCGGCGAATGGATCGCGCCGAGCAGGATGACGAAGGCGGTGGAAAGTCCGGCAAGTCTTGAAATTGAAAGTCGTGACATGGAAAGCGCTCCGTGCATGTTCGCGCGCGAACGGACACGCGCAAATCAGGCGTTGAGTGGGGTCTGGCCCGCGACGGACGGAAGCGCTGTTCCGCTGGTCCCCGAAGGACTTACGGTCCCCCAAGGATATCGCACTGCAAACATAGCAGGCTGGGACTTACGGTAAAGGCGCCCGTTTGTCTAACGGATCGTCCTATTGATCCGCCGGCTGGATCGCGATCGACAGCGAGTTCTCCTTGGCGCCGCTGACCTGCAGCACGAAGGGGCTGGCGGCGAGGTCGTATTTCATGGTCTTGCGGATGCCGTCGCAATCGGTCGCGCCGCTGAACGCCTTCGGCTTCAGGAAATGCCCGTCCTGCACCAGGTCGACCCAGGCGCCGGCCGACAGGCTGACGGTATAGAGCCCGGCCTTCGGTGCGGCCTTGACGGTGGTGAAGCCGGCGAAGGTGCCGTCCTTCGGCGCGCGCTCCGGCGGCGACGGCAATTTGGCATCGCTTGGGGCCACCAGCGCCAGCGTGATGGCGGTCGACGGCAGTGCCGCCTGCTCGCTCCCCGAGGCAAGCCTGGCGCGATCCGGCGCGGTGAGCGCGGCGCGGGCGCGGTCGATCGACCATTTGAACTTGTCGCAGCCGCTCGGCTCCTCCGCCGCGAAAGCGGGAGCCGAGACGAGCAGGAGCGATGCGGCGAGGAACGATTTGCGCATGTCTGATCCAATGCAATTGTGACGGATGAAATAGATCAGCGGCCCCGATCCATCGCTCGATCGCGCTTACGGCGCGACGACGCCAGATCATAACGTAGTTCACGCCGGCCGGCATAGCCGCCTGACGAAGATGTTATTGCTTGAATGTTACGGCTTGGCGTCGGCTGCGTTCAGCACCGTCTTGCAGGCCGCCGGCATCTGCGCCAGCGTCATCGGCGGGCGCGGTTTCGGCGGTTTCGGCGGCGGCTTTGGATGCAGCACCGAATCCTTGAACCAGAAGGCGAGGTCGGACGGCTTGCAGCCCTCGCCTTCCGCTTGCTGCTTCTGCCCCTCGCATGCGGGGCTGCCGGACGGGCATCGCATGCGGATGTGGAAGTGGTAGTCGTGGCCCCACCACGGCCGGATCTTCGACAGCCAGCTGCGGTCGCCCTTGGCCTCGCGGCACAGCGCCTTCTTGATCGCCGGATTGACGAAGATGCGTTGCACCGCGGGCTCTCGTGCCGCGTCGCGGATGACAAGCACATGGCCCGGCGTGAACACGTGCGGATCGATATCGAGCCGATCGTCACGCACCATCATGACAGCCGACATCTCCTCGCGATCCTCGCGCGACAATTTGCGATCGGGCATTGGTGTCAGCCAGACGTCGGCGTCGAGCCCGATCTGGTGGCTGGCGTGACCTGACAGCGCGGGGCCACCGCGTGGCTGGCCGATATCGCCGACCAGGATGCCGGGCCAGCCGGCGTCCTTGTGCGCGTTGGCCGCCAGCCGCTTCAGCAGCGCGATCATGGCGGGATGTCCCCAATAGCGGTTGCGCGACAGACGCATCACCTGCCAGGTGTCGCCGTTGAGCGGCATCTGCGCGGCGCCAGCGAGACAGCCCTTGGTGTAGCCGCCGATCGATTGGGTCGGCATCGCCGCCGGCAGCACCTTGCGTGCGAACAGCTGCTTCGCCCCGATCGTTGGATCGTTAGGGTTCGCGAGCGGCGGCAATGGCTGCGGATTGAGCGAGCCCTTGTCCTGCGCCCGCGCGGAGATGGTGCAGGCGACGAGGGCGGAGATCAGGAGCGGGATCAGACGCAGGCGGGATGTCATTCGGATCACTCTGTCCACGCAAGGCTAGCATGGATTCGTGTCGGACCAACCGCGCTCTCATCCCATTCGCTTGATCGCCCACAGGGCGGATCAAGATGACCCGCGACTTCCTGTTCCGGATGTGAGCCACGCCACTTTACAAGCGCGCCGCGAGCGACATCATGCGCACAAAATAATTTCAGGGCAGGCATTTTTATGACAAGCGCATCTTGCGTGCGGCTGGCAATTGTAGCGCGTCGCACCGTCGATGCTGACCGCCATGCGCTGCGATGATTTGTCGATGTGAACGACGATGTCGGCGCGCGCCGGCGAGAGGGCCAATGTCGACGCGGCAATCGCGGCGGCAACTGTATGGGCTGGTCGAGCGCAACGGCCGCGGTGGCACGCGGATCGAGATCACCAACTAGCCTCCGCAAGAAGGCGCGAAACCGGTCGCGCCTTTACCTCGCGATAACCCTGTCACACGCTGGCAAACATTGATGCGCTTGCAACGGTTTCGGCGCATTCATTGTGCAGGCGGGCGTTGGTTTACCCTTCCTTCACCACGCCGTTGCGCCGCCGCGCTGCAAATCTGCGCTGTGCGCCGCTTGCGCATCACCGGCCGCTCGCGTGCGGCGTGAACGCGCCTGCAAAGCAGGCAATGCCCGGACTTCTCATACAGCGCAGCGCTTCGCCAAGAGATACCAATTTTTCAGAGACTTATCGCAGAAATGTCGCCGAACTGGAATGCGCGTGGGCGTGCGAGTGCGATGATGCGGCCAAAGAAGATCAAGAAACCGAAACAGGCCAAACTGTCCCGTTCTCGGGGACGCCGGCCGATGCCGAAAATGTCCAGCCGCTCGCGCCGGCCCGCCGTCGAGCTCGGCGAGCTGGTGCGCCAGCGGGCGCAGGCTGAAGCCGCGATCGCCGAGGCCCGCAAGTCGAACGCGCGGCTGCGTGAGGCGATCGACATCCTGCCGCAAGGCATCGTGTTCCTCGACCCGGAAGGCCGCTACACCCTCTGGAACAGGAAATACTCGGAAATCTACAAGCGCAGTTCCGATCTGTTCGAGCACGGCGCGCGCCTCGAAGACACCATCCGCATCGGCGTCGCGCGCGGCGATTATCCCGAGGCCGCCGGGCGCGAGGAAGAGTGGATCGCCGAGCGGCTCAGGAAGATGTACCAGCCGGGCGAGCGGCACGAGCAGGTCTTGGCCGATGGCCGCGTGGTCCTGATCGAGGAGCGATTGACCTCGGACGGCGGCATCGTCGGCCTGCGCGTCGACATCACCGAACTGAAGCAGCGCGAGGCCTCGTTCCGTCTGCTGTTCGACGGCAATCCGGTGCCGATGATCCTGTGCGCGCTCGACGGCGAACGGATCCTCGCGGTGAACGACGCCGCGATCGCGCATTATGGTTATGTCCGTGCCGAATTCGAGAAGATGACGATCAAGAGCCTGCAGGCGTTCGATGCCGAGTTGCCCTGGGCCGCCGGCCGCAGCAGCGACGAGCAGGCGGCGCGGACCTGGAAGCATGTCCGTGCGGACGGCACGCTGATCGACCTTGCGATCTACTCGCGCCAGCTGATGCATGGCGACCAGCCGGCGATGCTGCTCGCGCTGATGGACATTACCGAGCGCAAGCGCGCCGAGGCGCGGCTCGCCTTCATGGCCCAGCACGACAGCCTGACCGGCCTGCCGAACCGCAACCTGCTGCGCCAGCAGATGGAAGACATGCTGCAGCATACCCGCCGCTCCACCGACAAGGTCGCGGTGCTGATGCTGGGGCTCGACAATTTCAAGGCGGTCAACGACACGCTCGGCCACGGTATCGGCGACAAGCTGTTGCGTGGGGTCGCAAAGCGGCTGCGCTCGACGCTGCGCGAGGAAGACGCGCTCGCTCGCCTCAACTCGGATGAATTCACCATCGTGCAGGGTGGCGTGATGCGGCCCGAGGACGCGGTGCTGCTGGCGCGGCGGATTCTCGACGCGATCGGCGAGCCCTATCTGCTCGAGGGCCATTCGGTGGTGATCGGCGCCAGCATCGGGATTGCGATGTCGCCCGGCGACGGCGAGGATTCCGAAAAGCTGCTGAAGAGCGCCGACATGGCCTTGTCGCGCGCCAAGAGCGAGTTCCGCGGCACCTTCTCATTCTTCGAGGCCGAGATGGATGCGCGCGCGCAAAGCCGCCGCAAGATCGAGATCGATCTGCGCGATGCGATCCAGAATGAAGGATTGCAGCCCTACTACCAGCCGCTGGTCGATCTTGCGACCGGGCGCATCACCGGCTTCGAGGCGCTGGTGCGCTGGCCGCATCCGGAGCGCGGCATGATCTCGCCCGGTGAGTTCATCCCGGTCGCCGAGGAGACCGGCCTGATCAATCCGCTCGGCAGCCTGATGCTGCATCGCGCCTGCATGGACGCGGCGCAATGGCCCGACGACGTGCGCGTCGCCGTCAATCTCTCGCCGCTGCAATTCCGCACCGGCAATCTGCTGGCGCTGGTCACCGACGCCTTGCGGCAATCCGGCCTGCCGGCACGGCGGCTCGAGCTCGAGATCACCGAGACGTTGCTGCTCGAGAAGAGCAGCCAGGTGCTGGCGACGCTGCATGCGCTGCGCACGCTCGGGGTGCGGATGTCGATGGACGATTTCGGCACCGGCTATTCGAGTCTGAGCTATCTGCGCAGCTTCCCGTTCGACAAGATCAAGATCGACCAGTCCTTCGTGCGCGATCTCGGTGCCAACCCGGACGCGCAGGCGATCGTGCGGTCGATCGTCAGCCTCGGCGTCGGGCTTGGCGTCACCATCACCGCCGAGGGCGTCGAGACCGAGGCGGAGCTGAGCTGCCTGCGCGCCGAGGGCTGCCATGAGGGGCAAGGCTTCCTGTTCAGCCGCGCGCGGCCGAACGCCGAGGTCGTGAGCCTGCTGAAGGCGCAGCGCGTCGCAACGGCGGCGTAGCGAGGCTGTCTCCACCTCGTCATTGCGAGCGCAGCGAAGCAATCCATCCATCCTCACGCGCGGAGGCATGGATTGCTTCGTCGCTTCGCTCCTCGCAATGACGGTGGAGAGGGTTACGGCTGATTGCTAAACCTTCCGCCTGTTCAGATGATAAGTCAGCGCCAGCGCCACGCAGTGGCGCAGCGCGGCCTCGGGCAGCTTGTCGCCGACATCGAGCATGATCGCGCGGTTGCCGCTGTAGCTGAGCTCGGGATAGAGCTCGCGGAAGGTCTCGACCAGATTGGTCTGGCAGTGGAAGTAGACCGCGACCTGATCGGTGGCCGGCTTCACCTGATCGATCCGGACCGTGGTGCCGCTGCCGGTCTCCGGCGTGAGATAGCTCGGCTGGCCCCATTTCAGTGTCTCTTCGAGCGTGCCGACGCCCTTGGTCGCCTTCGCGGTCTCGAAGATCAAGCGCCGCAGCGCCAGCAGCTTGGCCTTGACGGGGGCAGGGTACCTCCCGAACAGCGCGTCTGCGGAGGAGGCATTGCCCCGGCGCGGCTTCCTCGTCACACTGGTGCTCGATTTTTTCATCGGTCGGGTCATGGCTGTTTGGCAAGCTTGCCGAGAAACTAGGCTAACCGCCCGCCGCGTGATAGCCCATGTTGAACCTTCGCCGTCGCCGTCTCGTCTGATGGGCAGGGGACATACGAGAACGGGATGAGCCCGATGAGCGTTGCCAGTACCGTTCCACCCGCGGCGGCCGTCGCGCCGCTCTATGCGCGGTTCTCTCGCCGCTTTCGCGGCATCTTCATCGATTGGATCGTCACGCTGGTGACGATCGCCGGCGCGTTGCTGGTGGCGTCCACGGTGGCGGTCGATTCCGTTTCGCGTGCGCTCGGCATCGCCGTGATCGCAGCCCTGGCGCTGTACGAGCCGGTCCTGGTGTCATTCACCGGCGGCACCATCGGTCATCATCTCACCAATCTGCGCGTGGTCGACGATGCGACCGGCGGCAATGTCGGCTTCCTGAAGGCGTGCGCGCGGCTCCTGATCAAGGGCTTCCTCGGCTGGTACTCGTTCGTCATCATCGCCGCGACCCGCCGCAACCAGGCGATCCACGATCTGGTGACACGGTCGACGGTGCAGATCCGCGATCCCGCGAAGGCGCGACCGGGCCAGTTCGTCACCGAGCGCGTTGAAGAGACGCGCGCGTCCGTCATGCCGGCGCGCTGGCAGCGGATATTGGCGATTCTGCTGTATCTGGTGCTGATCTTCCTTTTCGTCACCGTACTCGCCGTGATTGCCGACCTGCTGCTGGGAGGCTGTGCGGTCAACTCTTGCGCGCCCGTGCAGAAGGTCGTCGACCTGGTCCTCAACGTCGTGCTGCTGGTCGGAATGGCGGGGATCATCGCGTTGGGCTGGAAGGGCAAGCTGCCCGGCGTGCGGGTCGGCCGCGCGTCACGATGACAGCGCCTTGAACGTCATATGGACCGTTATCAGCGAGACGAAGACATCACTGCGCCCCGCGGCTCAGGCCGCGTTGCGCAGGCCGGCGAGGAACGTGTCGACGCTGTGCGACAGCGCGGAGGCGTGATCGCCGAGTTGGCCTGATGTATCCAGCACATTGCCGGTGAGGGCGCGGGATTGGCCGGCGGCTTCGCTCGCGCCCGCGATATTGGCGGAGACCTCGACGGTCCCGGAGGAGGCCTGCTGCACGCTGCGGGCGATCTCCCGCGTCGCCGAATCCTGCTGCTCGACGGCGGCCGCGATCGCGGTGGCGATGCCCGAGATCTCGCGGATGGTGCCGCTGATGTCGCCGATCGCGCTGACGCAATTGCCGGTGGCCGACTGGATCGCACCGACCTGGCCGGCGATCTCGTCGGTCGCCTTCGCGGTCTGGCTCGCCAATTCCTTCACCTCGGCGGCGACCACGGCGAAGCCGCGGCCGGCCTCGCCGGCGCGCGCGGCCTCGATGGTGGCGTTGAGCGCCAGCAGATTGGTCTGGCTCGCGATCGCGCTGATCAGGCGCAGCACGTCGCCGATCTTCTCCGCGGACGCGGCGAGGCTCGTCACCATTTCGGTGGTCTCCATCGCCTTGGCCACGGCATTGTCGGCGACGCGGCTGGAATGGGTGACCTGGCGGCCGATCTCGGTGATCGAGGACGCCAGTTCCTCGGTCGCGGCGGCGACCGCATTGACGCTGGCCGACGCCTCCTCGGACGCGGCGGCAGCCGCCGCGGTCCGTTCGGAGGTGCCGTTGACGCTGGTGGTGATCTCGCCTGCGACGCGCTGCATTGCGCTCGACGACTGTGCGACGGCGGCGACCATGCCCTTGACGTCGGATTCGAAGCGGTCGGCCATCTGTCGCTGCAGCGCCTGCTTGTCGGCCGCAGCCTTCACCTTGTCGGCTTCCTGAGCATCGCGCAGCGAAGAGGTTTCGATCATGCTGCGGCGGAACACGTCGACCGCCTTCGCCATCGTGCCGAGCTCGTCGCGGCGCTCGCTGCCGGGGATCGTGACGCTGGTGTCGCCGCTGGACAGCCGGTTCATGACCGCCGTGATCGCGGCGAGCGGCCGGGACAGGCCGCGGCCGAGCAGGAATGCGAGCAGCACCGCCGCGGCCAGGATCGCGACCGTGCCAAGGATCAGGTTGCGCTGCGCGCTTGCCGCGGCCGCTTCATAGTCGCTGGTGTCCTTGACGATCTCGAGCACCGCGACCGGCTCGCCGGCATAGTTCTTGATCTGGCCGAGATAGAGCTCGACCGCATGGCCGTCGAGAACAGCGTCGCGCAGCACGGCGGTACCGTTCATCACGCTCTTGAGCTCGTCCTGGGTCGCGACCACGGTGTCGCCGAAGGTCGAAGACAGCCGCTTGAAGCTCTTGCCGTCGAATGAATGCACCGCGAGGTCGATGCCGAAGCGCTTCTTGGCGCGGTCGACGAATTCCTTGCCGAAGGCGGCGCCGATATCGACATTGCCCAGCGTCTTGCCGTCATGCATGACCGGGGTCATGCCGAAGATCGAAAGCGCCTCACGGCCCGGCTCAACGCCGACGATCGGCTTGCCGGCCTTGATCGATTCCACCACCGTGGTCCGCCGCGTCGAGGCGTCGTCGCCGAAAACCTTCGGTGCGTGGACCCGGTAGAAGCTCGTCGCCGGCGCCTGCCAGAACGAGATCAGCGGGATCCCCTGCGCCTTGATCGCCGCCCAGGGCGCGCCGAGCAGCTTTCCAAGCCCGTCGCGGTCGCCCTTGGCGATGGCCTCTTCGACCGGCGGCAAGGTGGCGATGACAGCGGAGACCGCGAGCGCGGTGCGGCCTTCATAGTCGATCGCCGCAATCACGCTGTCATATTGCAGCTTGAGCTGCTGATCGAGCGCGAGCCGGGTCAGCGCACGCTGCTGGCTGATGGAGAAGCCGCCGAGGATGGCGCAGGCAACCGCGACAGTCAGTGAAATCGCCAGGATCAGGCGGGCGGCAATCGATCGAAGCGTGAACATAGTACCAGCGTAACTCCAGGCATTAGCGCCGTCCGGAACGTCTCAGAAAAAGCTTAACAACCAGATGTTGCGCCGCCGAAATTCATGCCGTGACCATCGTTGCCGGTGCCTACTTTCGTACCATGCGGCTGCGCGCGCTGAGATTGGGTTGCATCAGTCGGACAGCAGGCTCGCTGCGCCTCTCCCGCTTGCGGGGTCGAGCGTCCGATGTTCGCTTCCGTAGGATAAGCGGACATCGCGAATCCATGTCGAAATCGGTCGAGACCCGATCCCCCCAGAACGCCCGCTTTCGCGCTGCCCCCTGGGGCCGAGGCCGTCCCGGCGGGCATCGGCAATGGAAATGGCGTCGGTGAGTATTCGCCATGAAGCGAGATTGGCCGACTCGAAGGTCTTCTCCGCACCATTAGCCGCTCGGATGTCGCGTGAGCCTGCTTTGGGCATGATGCTGTGGTAGTATCGGGCCCTGAATTGGTGCTTTCAAAAGGTACTCTACGTGCCGAAGCCGCACCGGACACTCTTTGTCAAATATTTCTTCACGCTGTTCATTGCCGTGGTTTTTCCCCTGGCGCTGGGAGCGATGGGCGAAGCTTGGTTTGGCTATCGCGAACACCGCGCTCATCTCACCGAACTCCTCCGAACCGAGTCCCGATCGGCTGCCGACCGTATCCAGACCTTCACCGATGGCATTCGCGACCAGCTCGGATGGCTCGTGCAGTTTCCCTGGCCCGATGGCCAAGATGAACAGCACAAGATTGATGCTCATCGCCTTCTGCGGCAAGTGCCCGCCATCTCCTCTGTGTCACTGTTCGATAGAGTAGGCGTCCAGCGCACGATGGTGTCTCGGCTGGCGATAAACCGAATTGGCGAAGAGACGAATCTTCCAAGCGACCGGGCCGTGGCCGAGTTGCGCGAGAGTGTGTCCAAGGTGTGGTACGGCCCTGTCCGATATCAGCGCGGCTCGGAGCCGCACATGACCATTGCCGTCAGTGGAAACCGGCAGGCGAACGGGTTCGCCATCGCGGATGTCAATCTCAAGCTGATCTGGGACGTCGTCACGGCCATCAAGATCGGCGAGACCGGCGAAGCGTTCGTCATTGATGACACGGGCCGTCTGGTGGCTCACCCCGATATAAGTCTTGTCCTGCGTGGGGACGCGACCGCCAGTGCATTCAATCGGCTCCGACACGATATTGCCAAATCCAACAGCTCCGCCACCGAAACGAAAGATATCGAGGGTCATCCCGTTGTTGCCTTGGTCGCGGAAATCCCCAGCCTTAAATGGACAGTGGTCGTCGAGCAGCCGGCCGCTGAAGCATTCGCCCCGATCCGCTCCTCGCTTTGGCGCTCGCTGCTGTTAGTCCTCATCGGTACCTTGATTGCCATCGTTCTGGCATATTGGCTCGCGCGACGAATGTCCGGTCCGATCCGGCAACTCGAAGAAGGTGCGCAGCTTGTTGGTGCCGGACAGTTCGATCATCGCGTCACCATCTCAACAGGTGATGAACTTGAGCAACTGGCCGGCCGCTTCAATGAGATGGCAAGAGAACTGGGCCTTTCGAAGGAGAAATCGGATCGTATCAATCGCTTGAAGCGCTTTCTTGCCCCGCAGATTGCCGACCTCGTCGAAAGAACCGGCGACGATGCCTTGCTTGAAGGGCAACGGCGGGAAGTGGTGGCTGTTTTTGCCGATCTTCGCGGCTTCACGGCGTTTTCGAATCGAACCGAACCCGAGATCGTCATGAAGGTGCTCGGTGCTTATCACGAGGCCGTTGGAGCGATCATCGATCGTCGGGGAGCAACATTAACCAACTTTGCCGGCGATGGCCTCATGCTGTTGGTCAACGCTCCCGTGAGCTGTCCTGATCCAGCTCTTGAGGCGCTCAGCCTTGCAATAGAAATGCAATCGGTCGTGCAGAGCCTGGTCGCCGACTGGCGCAAGCAAGGACACCGGATTGGCCTGGGGATCGGGCTGGCCATGGGTCCCGCCACCGTTGGCCGCATCGGCTACGAAGGCCGGCTCGAATACACGGCCATAGGAAGCACAGTAAACCTTGCCTCACGACTATGTTCAGCCGCGATCGACGGGCAGATTTTGGTCGATGCGGTCGTCGCCACCGCGATCGATGCAAAGATACCGCTACAGGCTATGGGAGCGATCGCCGTCAAGGGGTACGATCAACCGGTGCCTGTTTTCACTGTTGCACCAAGCGTCATCCCTAAGTGCTAGACTGGCTATCAATTGGCGTGTCCTTGGAGTGGGTCGAAACATGCGGCGGCGAGAGTTCATTGGACTCGTATTATGGAGCGCCGCCACGTTCCCGCAGATGGAGGCCCGCGCGCAGCAGGCGGTCACGGTTATCGGTGTCTTAGGAAGCTCAACGGCTACTGACTATGGCCCAATGATAGCCGCCTTCCGGAAAGGGCTGAGCGAAAAGGGCTATTTCGAAGGAAAGAATGTTGGCTTCGAATACGCATGGGCAGATGATCACTATGATCGGCTCCCTGCACTGGCAACCAAGTTGATTGAGCGGCGAGTTAGCCTGATCTTGGCGGCAGCAACACCGTCGGCATTGGCGGCAAAGTCGGCGACCTCAACTATTCCCATCGTGTTTGCAATCGGCGGCGACCCTGTCAGGACCGGGCTGGTGACCAGCCTCAATAGCCCGGGTGGAAATGTCACGGGTGCGGCACATATCAACGTCGATACAGCCCCGAAACGGTTAGAACTGCTGCACGAGCTTTTGCCGAACAGGACTTCGCTTGGTCTACTGACGAACCCGGCGAATCCCTTAACGGCTTCAGTTGAGAGTGGAGTGAGAGCCGCGGCCGAGGTCTTAGGTATCAGGCTGACTACGTTTCACGCGAGCACCGACGAGGAGATCGAGGCGACGTTCAAGAGCGCTGCCGGCTCGGTCGCGGGAATGGTCATTGGCACGGACCCTCTGTTTACCAGCCGCGCCATGGCGTTGGGCGCGAAGTCCCTCGAATACAAGCTTCCTGCCATCTATCAGTATCGAGACTTCGTGGCCGCTGGCGGCACAATGAGCTACGGCGGCGACATTAAGAATTCCTATTATCATGCGGGCATGTACGCCGGGCGCATACTCAACGGCGAGAAGCCGGCCAACCTCGCTGTGCAGCTTTCAACACGATTGGAACTCCTGATAAACCTGAAAGCGACCAAGGCTCTCGGGTTAGAGCCAACACCTGTGTTGGTTGGAGGGGCGGACGAGGTCATCGAATAACGTATGCGCTCTGCTGCCGTGCATAAGTCTGCGAATGACCCTTCGCGACATATTGCGCCGCCGCGCATCCTCGGCCGCTAACGGGGCATAGCGGAAATCGATTGGCCAACGCGTCTTGCAGAGACCCGACATGCCGTGGTCGCCCGGCGATGTCCGGTTTTAGGGGTAGAGCCGACATGACGGATGAGTACGCGCCCTGTTCAATCTGACTTCATCGCGCTAGCGCGCCGTCGGCGGGGCAGAGAGATTGCCCGACAGGATCGCCTTGCCGGCGTCCTCATACTGGGTGTCGCGGGCCTGGATCTGCTGGGCGATCGCATGCATGTCACGAAACCGTCGCTCGAACGGATTCTTGGCGAATACCGCGGTTGCCCCTGACATGTGATAGGCGATGTCGACCACGGCGGCGGACTGGTGGATGGTCCAGGTCGAGGCGATGCGGATCGCGATGCGATGCGCTTCGGTGACCGGTTCGCCGCGGGCGAGGTCGCTCCAGACGTCGTGAGCCGTCGCGTAGAGATAGGCGCGCGCGGCACGCAGGCTTGCCTCAGTGCGGCCGATCTGGCCCTGCACGGCATTGTTGTCGCGCATCGCTTTCAGGCCTTGCGGGGTCTTGCCGCGGGCGAGCTCGGTCGCCGCATCCAGCATGGCGCGGGCGACGCCGAGCGCGGTGGCGGCAAAGCCCATGCTGAACACCATGTTGGTGGAGAGCTTGTAGAGCGGTCCTGCCTCGCGGCACGCGCTGGGATCGTCGCGCAGCGCGGCGAATTTGTCCAGGATGAAGAGGTTGTCGACCGAATAGGAATCGGTGCCGGTGCCCCTCAGGCCGATCACGTCCCAGACGTCATACATCACAGCTTGCGACATCGGGAACAGGATGGTGCGGATCTCCGGCGAGCCGTCGGCCTTCTTGCGCGGCGATCCGTCGGCTTCGACGACGCGGACGTGGGCGCCGAGCCAGCTCGCCTGCCGCGAGCCCGAGGCGAAATCCCAGCGAGCACTGGCGCGATAGCCGCCCGGTTCGGCGCGCACTTCGTGGGCGATTGCGCCCCAGGCCAAGATGCCGGGCGCGGTGTTGAAGATCTCGTGGGCCACGTCGGGCTCGATATAGGCCGCGGTCATGGCGCAGACGCTGCACTGGCCGAGGCACCAGGCGGTCGACGCGTCGGCCTTGGCGATCTCCTCCTGCATCTGCATGAAGGCGTCCAGCGTCGCCTCGGCGCCGCCGAAACGCTTCGGCAGCAGCGCACGATACAGCCCGTTCTCGACCAGGGCCGCGGTGACGGACGGCGTCAGCCGCCGCGTCCGTTCGATCTCGTCGGCTTCAGCAATGATCAGCGGCGCCAGCGCGCGCGCCCGCTCGACAAGGTCTACTCCCTGCGGCTTGTTCATGCGTGTCCTCGGCCCGTTCTGACATTCTTGTTGGGGGCGCGCGTGATGGTGACCCATCCGGCAAGGGAGGGCAAGGCGGCACGGCGCCGACGCGCCTCAGCTATCCGTCACCGATACGCGAGTGCACCCGCGCTCAGGCGGTGGCGCGGCCGAGATCGAGCGAGGGCTGGCGCTTGGTCGAGAAACTCAGCGCCACCGCAACCGCGGCGAGACCGATCGCGAAGGAACCGGCGTGCAGCCACGTGTAGCCGTGGAAGGTGTCGAACACGTAGCCGCCGGCCCACGGCCCGAGCGCCATGCCGAGGCTCGCGAAGGCCGACACCGCGCCGAACACCGTGCCCATGATGCGCGCGCCGAAGAACTCGCGCACCAGCACGGCATAGAGCGGCATCACACCGCCATAGGCGAGGCCGAACACGACAGACAGCGCGTAGAACTGGCCGAGCTGCGCCACAGCCAAATAAGTCGCGATCGACAGCGCCTGCACCAGGAGGCCGCCGACCAGCACCGGCTTGGCGCCGAGCCGGTCCGCGAGCACCCCGAGCAGGAGCCGGCCGCCGAGCCCGGAGAAGCCGGCGAGGCTGTAGACCGTGACCGCGGTGAGCGGAGCGATGCCGCAGACCATGGCGTAGGACACCATGTGGAAGATCGGCCCCGAATGCGCCGCGCAGCAGGCGAAATGGGCCAGCGCGAGCGTGATGAATTGCGGCGTGCGCAGCGCCTGCGCCACGGTCCATTCGGTCTGTGGCGCGCTCGCGGCGGTCGTCATCGCAACGTTCGTTCCCTGCGGCGCCGGGCGCACCAGGAACGATGCGGGAATCAGCAGCACCCATGCGGCGATGCCGATCACGAGCATCGCAAAGCGCCAGTCATACGCCGTGATCAGCCAGCTGGCGGATGGTGCGACCATCAGCGGCGAGACGCCCATGCCGGCCGACACCAGCGCGACGGCGAGGCTGCGATGCTTGTCGATCCAGGCGCTCGCGAGCGCCATCATCGGCGCATAGAAGCTGCCGGCGGCGATCCCGATCAGCACGCCGAAGCAGAGCTGGAATTGCCACAGGCTCTGCGCCTGGCTTGCCGTCACGAGGCCAAGCCCGAGCAGCAGGCTGCCCGCCAGCACCACGATGCGGGTGCCGAAGCGGTCGGACAGCGCGCCCCAGGCGAACGCCGCAAAACCCATGCAGAGGAAATCCAGCGTCGCTGCGGCCGACACGCCGGCGCGCGACCAGCCCATCGCATCCGAGATCGGCTGCAGGAACACCGCAAGCGACAGCATCGTGCCGAAGCCGACGCAGGTCATCAGCGCGCCCGCGCCGACGACGACCCAGCCATAATCGAAGCGAGCGGCCTTGCTCATGCGTTTCCCCGGCGCTGTTGTCTTTTGTGGTGCGCGCAGGGAGGATGGTGGCCTATCCGGGGTCCAGGGGCAATATGACGGGCAACATGCCTCTCATTCCGGGATCAGTGGATTGTGAGTTGGGTTGCGCAAGATGCCGCAGCGGCGCGCGGCTAAAGCGCGATGAGATTGGGTCGAACCGGATCGGCAACGGAGGTTCACCTCTCCCTTGGGAGAGGTCGGCGCGTCGCGCCGGGTGAGCGACTATCTGGATAGTCAAGTTGCATT